>JAQCKL010000601.1 GCA_027592485.1 Cyanobacteriota bacterium | reverse complement strand
ATGATGGTTTCGAGGGGCAGTCCTGTTTGATCGATCAGATGCAGGACGCCGTTGTCCCAGCGGAGGGTGGGGGGCAGGGTGGACATGGTTAAGGTTGGGTGTAAATGACCTGGGCAGTGTTGACCATTGCGTTGCAGCAAATCCAGTGATTACTCTTTGCGAGGGCTGGTTGTTCAATCAAAGCCGAGAGCCGATTCAGCGGTGGCCATAGCAGTCGCCAGGCCGGTTAGGACAAGACTGCGAGCCCCTTTGCTTAGGACAGAAATCAGAGTGATCCTAGCTGTCCTAAGCAAAGGGGCCAGCGCTATATTCACCCTGTGCTGACCTTGAGACCGCGCCATTTGGCTCAGTGGCGATTGCTGAACCCCAGGTCGAGTGGTCACCCATAATGCTCCACCCCAAAGAGTGACAACCAGTGCCCCCATCATCAAAGGTGAGATCCATCGCTCCGGTTTCAGCATGGGGATAGAACCACGATATCTGGAGCCGACTAAGCGGTTGCTAGGCTGGCGATCGCTTGCCGCAGCAACATCAAGGCTTTCTGCACCTCCGCCGCCGAGACAATTAACGGCGGCACCAACCGCACCACCTCAGGACCGGCGGGCACCACTAAGAGCCCCATCGCCATTGCCGCCTTCACCACATCTATAGATGTGATCCCCGCCTCCGGCTTCAGCACCAGACCATTAATCAGCCCCCAGCCCCGCACATGGTCAAACCATTGGGGATATTGACTCACCAACTCCCCTAAGCCGTCCCGCAGCTCCTGCCCTCTGATCTGCACATTGGCAACCAAATCCAACTGTTCCACCGCCTCACACACCGCGAGGGCGACGCCACAGACAAAGGGGTTGCCGCCAAAGGTGCTGGCGTGGTCGCCGGGGGCAAACACATTGCAGTGGTCTTTGCAGAGCACCGCCCCGATTGGGATACCGCCCCCCAGCCCCTTGGCCAAGGTAAAGATATCGGGCTCAACGCCCAGATTTTGATAGCCCCAGAGGCTACCGGTGCGGCCCATGCCCACCTGCACCTCATCCAGGATGAGCAAAATCCCCTTGTCGTCACAGAGCTGCCGCACCCCCTGGAAATAATCGCGATCGCCCGGTCTGACCCCCCCTTCCCCCTGCAAGGGCTCCAGCAAGATCGCCGCCACCTGGGGTTGGTCTTGATCGAGGGTGGCGATCGCTGCCTCTAGGGCCGCCAAATCGTTATAGGGTACGTAGTGGAAGCCAGGGACCAACGGCGCAAAATTCTTTTGGTATTTGGCTTGCCCCGTCGCCGTCACCGTAGCCAGGGTGCGGCCATGGAAGCTGGCTTGGGCGGTAATGATCACCGGTTCCTCAATGCCCCGCTGGGTGTGGGCATATTTGCGGGCTAGCTTAATCGCCCCCTCGTTGGCCTCGGCCCCGGAGTTACAGAAAAAGGCTTTGTCAGCGCAGGAATGCTGGGTCAACCACTGGGCCAGGGTGCCTTGGTTGGGAATGTAATAGAGGTTAGAGACATGGTGCAGGGTTTGAATCTGCATGGTCACGGCGGTCACCATCCGGGGGTGACTATGGCCGAGGGTGCAGGTGGCAATGCCCGCCACAAAGTCCAGATACTCGCGCCCATCGGTATCCCACAAGCGGCAGCCATCCCCCTTTTCTAGGGCTAACGGAAAGCGACCGTAGGTGGCCATCACCGCGTCGTCAAAGCCAGCCGCATCAAAGGGCGATTTTGCCGGGGAGGATGGCGATGTAGGAATGATCGGGGGGGTAGCGAGGGAGGGGGTCACAGAGGTCTCCTACTTGAGGGCAATCCGACCATTCTAAACAGTATTGTCAAGAACCACTTGCGTGCCCAAGGGGGAAAGGGGTGTCGCTTTGCAGCCATCCCGCTGGCTCGATCGACCGCTAAACCCCAAGCATGGCCGGGTTGTAGACCACCTCAAAGGACTGGGCTGGGGCGCAGGCGTCAAGGGACTGGGCGGCGAAACCCACCTCAAAATGTAAATGTCGCGTATCGCTGCGGCCCGTATTCCCCATCTGGCCTAGAATCTCCCCAGCCCGCACTGGCTTCCCCACCCGCACCGTCACCGACTCGGGGGCCAGGTGCGCATAGCGGGTTAAGAGGCCGTTACCGTGGTCGACCACAACGTGATTTCCCCATCCGGCACCGCATTCCCGCAATTCGCGATTGACGCCAAATGCCCTTGATTGGGGGCAACCGGACCGCACATACACGACTCGTCCCTCAGCGGCGGCCACCACCGGCACGTCAACCTGATGGGGATTGATGTTCACATAGTCGATGCCCTCGTGGCCCGCAGGCAAACCCTGGCTGCCTGAAAAGGGGGCCTGGTAGGTGGCTTCGGCGGGGGGGACCCAAACCAACTGCTCGCTCCCGTTGGGCGTCCCCGCATCGACCAATTGAACCGGAGCAAATTCCTGTTCTTGGGTCACAAAATCTTTACAAAGGATGCCTAGGGCAGTCACGTCAATGGGCACGGTTTCGACGGGGTCAGCCCACTGGCCGGTGCGAAAAGGGGTGACCTCAGAACTGGCTGTACGGTCGTCTGACCGAGCCCGAACCCCATTGCGATCATCCGCCACGGCCAGACTGGTGCGATCTCCGGCAACGATGGCGGGGCGA
>JAQCKL010000600.1 GCA_027592485.1 Cyanobacteriota bacterium | reverse complement strand
ATTTTCAACCGCCCAATATGCGGATTGGCGATCAGCTTTGATGCAGTCAGAGTCCTTGGTGAAAGGGTTGTGGCAGCTCTATCAGCTTTTGCCCCGTCGCCGCCAACGCCAACTGTGGGCTGTGGGCGGATTGATGGCTTTCACGGCCCTGAGTGAGATGGTAGCGTTGGGCTCAGCCTTACCGTTTTTGGCAACACTCAGTAACGCCCCTGACCTGTTGGTTCATCCTCGCCTGCAGCCGCTGTGGTCTTTGCTGGGCATCACGACGGTGCCCCAATTGGTGGTGGTGGGCGTTGGGTTTGCTGGGGCGATTATCCTGTCCAATGGTTTACGGTTGCTGACCCTGCGCACCCAACAGTTTTTTGCAGCGGCGGTGGCTTCGGATTTAAGTCAAGAGGTCTATCGTCGCACGTTGCTCCAGCCCTATAGTTTCCATGTCCGCCATAACAGCAGCGATCTGATTGGAGCCATCACCCTGGATGTCGGCCAAGTGGGCGGTGCGGTGCTGCCCTACACTCTGTTGCTGATGGTGAATGGATTGGTGGTGGTGGCGATCGCCGCTACCCTGATTGCCATTGATCCTTTAATTACCTTAGGGGCGGCCTGTTTTCTAGGCATTGCCTATAGTGGGCTGTTGCGCATCAGCAAACGGAAGTTGTCGCGCAACAGTCGTTTGATTTCTGATCTCAGCCGCCTACTCATTAAGTCCCTGCAAGAGGGGCTCGGGGGCATTCGGGAGGTAATTCTGGATAGCAGTCAGGGGGTATTTGAACGGCGGTACCAAGCCGCCGATCGCCCCCTGCGTCGGGCAGTCGCTTCTAATACTTTTATTGGAATAGCCCCCCGTTACTTGATTGAGGCGGTGGCCATGAGCCTGATTGCGGCCTTAGCAACGGTGCTGGTATACCAGGGACAAGACCTCAACCGAATTGTGCCAGTCCTGGGAACCTTGGCCCTGGGGGCAAATCGCCTATTACCGGCCCTACAGCAATGTTTCGGTGCCATTACGGCCATTCGGGGCACAGAGGTTTCTCTGCATCGAGCGATTGAGGCGCTCCAGCGTCCGGTCGATCCGGTGCGGTTGCAGCCAATGCCGTTGCCTCTGCCTTTAGAGCAGACCTTGGCCCTGGAGCATGTTTGGTTTCGCTATGGCGAAGGTCAAGAGTGGGTTTTGCAAGACCTGTGTTTGCAGATTCCCGCCAATCAGACTGTGGCCTTTGTGGGCAGTACCGGCAGCGGCAAAAGTACGACAGCGGATTTGATTCTAGGGTTGCTTACGCCCCAAAAGGGGCAAGTCTGTGTGGATGGGGTTCCCCTGTTAGGGGAACGGCTGCGGGCTTGGCAGCGCACGGTGGCCCACGTGCCCCAAAGCATTTTTCTCAGTGATGGGTCGATTACGGAGAATATTGCCTTTGGCGTTGAGCCTACCGCAGTAGACTTTGAGCAGGTACAGCAAGCGGCGCAATTAGCGAAAATTGCAGCGTTTGTAGAGGGGCTACCCGCAGGTTACGACACTTATGTGGGGGAGCGGGGAGTACGCCTGAGTGGGGGGCAGCGACAGCGCATAGGCATTGCTCGGGCACTGTATAAACGAGCCTCAGTGATTGTGTTTGATGAGGCCACCAGTGCCCTGGACAATGCCACGGAGCGAGAGGTGATGGCGGCGATCGAGGGGTTGAGTGGGGAGTTGACGATTATTTTGATTGCCCACCGATTGACCACAGTGGAGAAATGCGACTGTATTTTTGAGTTGCATCAAGGAAAAGTTATCCACCAAGGTAAGTTTCAGAAGCTAGCCTCTTCTTCGGAAACCTTCCAAGCATACTTATCAGCCTCTGGCCAAAGTTAAACACTTAAAAATGACCGTTGGAATCATTGGATTAGGATATGTAGGTTTACCTTTAGCGTTAACATTTGCGGAAGCTGGGATATCTGTATTAGGTCTTGATATTGATGCCCATAAAGTTGAACAGCTTAGTCAGGGTCACACCTATTTCAAACACATTCCTAAACAGCGAGTAGCGGCTGTAATTGATACGGGTCTCTTCAAGGCTAGTACAAAGTTTCCAGATATCTCTGCCTGTGAGGCAATCATCATTTGTGTTCCCACACCGTTGAATCGTCACCGGGAACCGGATATTTCCTACGTGCTCCAGACTGGGGAAGCGATAGCTGAGTGGCTGAAATCAGGAATGCTAGTGGTGTTAGAGTCAACGACCTACCCTGGGACAACAGAGGGGGAGCTGCGGCGAGTACTGGAAGTGGGCTCAGGTCTATTGGCTGGGGAAGATTTTTATCTGGCTTATTCACCGGAACGGGAAGATCCTGGCAATCCTGAAAGTCAAGTAAAAATAATTCCGAAAGTGGTCGGAGGTTACACCTCTAAATGTTTAGATCGGGTCAAAGACCTTTACAGTCGCGTAGTAGAAACGGTCGTGCCGGTCTCGTCTTGCCGGGTTGCTGAGGCCACTAAGTTAACGGAAAATATTTTCCGCTCCGTCAATATTGCCCTGGTTAATGAATTAAAGATGGTGTACGGGGCTATGGGTATTGATGTCTGGGAGGTGATTGAGGCAGCGAAAACCAAGCCTTTTGGCTTTATGCCCTTTTATCCTGGTCCGGGATTAGGGGGCC
>JAQCKL010000599.1 GCA_027592485.1 Cyanobacteriota bacterium | reverse complement strand
CCCGCCCCTACCAAACCGGCATGGCAGTCGCCAGTCCGTTTAGGACAAGACTGCGGGTCACTTTGCTGCTGCGCTAGGGATCAGAGCGATCCTAGGTGTCCTCAGCAAAGTGGCCAGCGCTATATATGCATTATCGGCAATTGCCTAGGATCGCTTCTGCACAAATTACAACAGACCACATCTGTCCTACACAGAAGACGCCTAGCGACTATCAGCCGCTAGGCGTTGAACTCCAATTGAGATTGGGTCGGGCACAGACGCCCTTAGTCGAGTCTTTCGAGCTGCCACAAAATCTGGTTGCCTTCGCGGCGCACCCGCGATACCGACCAGTTTCGCCAAGCCCAGTACTCCCCGCGGCTGGTCACCGCACTGGCATTCACATCCATCAAGTCCGCCAGTTCGGAGCTGGTGATCAAATAACTTTCCTTGGCAATCTCGTCCGCGATCTGCAACGTCTCTAACATGTTGCGAAGCTGACCTACCCGCGCCTCCCTAGGCAAGTTATCGGAGTTGTCTAAAGGTTGAATCACACCGGAATCAGCCATGGTTCTCCAGGGTTAGGTTCGACAGCATTTTACGCATTAATACTTAATGGATCCATACAAAAGCACCATTGATTATTTCTTGGCATGGGTATGGCTTTTGTCTATATGGCTACAAAGTAGCTTAGATCTAAGGCGCAGCCGATAACTGCCGTAGCTGGATCGCCCGCCGATGGGAGAAGGCGCGGGCGATCGTGTCGCAGCGCTCATTGCCTTCATTGCCCGCGTGACCCCGCACATAGGTCCAGATCACCGGTTGACCGGTCTGGGCTTTGGCCGCTTGGTTAACCTCGTCTAACACCTTCCACAGGTCTTGATTGAGGACCGGTTTCTTGGCGGCGGTTTGCCAGCCGCGCCGCTTCCAACCGGCGATCCATTGGGTGATGCCTTTTTTGGTGTATTCGCTATCGGTGAACAGCTCGATGGGGGTGGTTTGCCCGGTTTCGAGCAGGAATTGGAGTCCGGCGATCGCCGCTTGCATTTCCATCCGATTGTTGGTGCTCTGGGCTTCGTAGCCCCCCAACTCATGGACGCTGCCGTCGTCGAAGTAGACGACGGTGCCCCAGCCGCCAGGGCCGGGGTTGCCGGAGCAGGCCCCGTCGGTATAGATGGATTTGATGGTGGGTAAGCCGGTAGTGGTGCTCTTGGTGGGGGCTTTCTGGGCGATCGCTTTGGGGGCGGGCTTCGAGACCGGATCGTTGGCCTGTTTGGCCTTGAGCGTTTTCAACAGGTCCAGGGCTTCGGCCATTAAGGGCTCTGAGAGGCCGTCGAGTTCCTGAATAAACTGATCTTTGAGAGTCATAGAATACTTTTGGGTTTCCAATTTATTGAGGAAGAGATTGCACAATCCTTGCGATGTCTTGCTTTAAGGCTGGTAATTCTTGCTCTACGACAATCCAAACAATGTCAAAGTCAATCTCAAAGTAATTGTGCGTTAGCACATTACGCATTCCAATCATTTTTGTCCAGGGTATCTCTGGATGGCTGTCTTTGATGTCTGAAGACAGGGCGCGGGCGGCTTCGCCAACAACTTGCAGGTTTTGAATAAACCAAGTTTGGATCAGTTCGTTTTGCTCAAACGCCTGTCTCCCTTGAATGGCATATCGCTCAGTGCGTTCTATGGCCTCTAGAATATCGAGCAGCTTCTCGCGATCGCTCCTCATAGGGGTACGGCCTCGGTGAGGACCCGTTCACGAATGCGGTTACGCAATCCTTTATCGGTGACGATGTCCACTGGGCAGTCTAGTAAATCCTGTAGATCCATGAGTAGGCCACCCAGGTCAAACAGGCTGCGTCCAGGCTCCATCTCTACCAAAAAGTCCACATCACTTTTAGCGTCAGCTTCGCCCCGCGCAACTGAACCGAAAACCCGCACGTTGTAAGCACCATGCTTTGCGGCTAGTTGGAGGATGGCTTCGCGCTTATCTTTCAAACGTGCTTCAAGGTTCATCAATCAACGCTCCCCAGACGATTCAGGCTCCGTGGTTAGGCTCTTCACTCATTTTGTCGAGATAGGTGATGGCCGCTTTGGCCAGAACACTCTCTTCCAGGTAGTGTTTGGCGACTTCTCCCACGGTGGCTTTAATGGCTTGGGCGTGGCGTTCTGGGTTGAGGATTTGCTGGCGCAGGGTTGTCAACCGATGGTTGGGAGACTGTTTGATGTCGGTAAACTCGGCGTCAATGATGGCCAGTGCTTCGGTTTCGGTGGTGACGTTGGGATGCTGGGCTTGAAGCTGGGTGAGTAGGGTTTGTAGGTTGGAGATCGCAGCCTTCACGTCGAGGTCGTGAGCATATTGCTTTTGAGTCCCAATCTGATCGCCCTCGATAGTGCCGCCCAGATTGATAGCAGAATTATTGACATTGAAGGTGCTGATGTTGAATTGATTATTCATGGTTAGGCTTTAGAATTCCTGGACCAAGGCAATAACTTGACGATTACAACCAGTTCCGATCTCGTAGGTGTTGAATGTCTTGTTCAAAGTCTTCGACATCGTAGTGAATGCAGATGCCGCGACTGCCAATGAGCTGCTGAAATTCCATTTGGTGTATGCCAGAAATTGTAAGTGTCACAGGGGTTGAGAACAGGAGTTGTTGTGGAAGGG
>JAQCKL010000598.1 GCA_027592485.1 Cyanobacteriota bacterium | reverse complement strand
GATTCGGGAAACCTTGCTCGATCTAGGGCCGACCTTTATTAAGGTGGGTCAACTGTTTTCTACCCGTGCGGATCTGTTTCCCATCGAATATGTAGAGGAACTCTCTAAACTGCAGGATCGGGTCCCCGCTTTTAGTTACGAGCAAGTTCAGGAGATTATCGAAACCGACTTAGGTCGCTCCATTCCAGAACTTTTCCACGCTTTTGAACCAGTTCCCCTGGCTGCCGCCAGCTTGGGCCAAGTCCATCGGGCCAAACTGAGATCGGGTGAAGAGGTAGCAGTTAAGATTCAGCGCCCAGGGCTCCGGAAACTATTCGAAATTGATCTATCCATCCTGAAGGGAATTGCCCAATATTTTCAACGTCACCCTGACTGGGGCCGAGGCCGAGACTGGTTAGGTATTTATGAAGAGTGCTGCCGCATTCTGTGGGAAGAGATTGACTATCTCAATGAAGGCCGCAATGCCGATACCTTCCGCCGAAATTTTCGCTCCGAAGATTGGGTCCGCACCCCCAGGGTTTACTGGCGTTACACTTCACCTCGGGTACTCACCCTGGAGTATCTGCCTGGCATCAAGATTAGCCACTATGACGCCTTAGACGCAGCGGGTCTCGACCGCAAACGCTTGGCCCATTTGGGTGCCAAGGCTTATTTGCATCAATTGCTCCACGACGGCTTCTTCCATGCTGATCCCCATCCTGGCAACATCGCGGTGAGTCCAGAGGGGACATTGATCTTCTATGACTTTGGCATGATGGGCCGGGTCCAAACGGTGACCCGAGAGCGCCTCATGGTTACCTTTATGGGGGTAGCTCAGCGGGATGCTGATATGGTGGTAACTTCTCTGGTAGATTTGGGGGCATTGGCACCCGCCGAGGATATGGGGCCAGTACGGCGGTCTATCCAGTACATTCTGGATAATTTCATGGACCAGCCCTTTGAGGAGCAGTCTGTGACCGCTATCAGCGACGACTTGTATGCGATCGCTTATGATCAGCCCTTCCGGTTCCCGGCTACTTTCACCTTTGTGATGCGGGCTTTCTCGACCTTAGAGGGCGTCGGCAAAGGGCTAGACCCAGATTTTAATTTTATGGAAGCAGCAAAACCTTTTGCAGCACAGCTTATGGCTAACGGGAATTCATCAAACCCAACGGACTCGCTTCTGGGGGAACTTGGTCGCCAAGCCGCGCAGGTCGGGAGCACCGCTTTTGGGCTACCCCGACGCTTAGAAGACACCCTCGATAAGTTGGAACGGGGCGATATTCGCGTTCGGGTTCGATCCATTGAAACCGATCGGATTCTCCGACGGGTCAGTGGCGTCACCATGGCCACGAATTACTCCCTGTTGGTGGGTGCCTTTCTCTTATCAGCGACGATTTTGCTGGTGTCCGAGTATATTTGGTTAGCGATCGCCGCTGCAGCCATGGCCGCGCTTGCAGGGATTGCCCTGCTCCGTCTGTTGCTGCGGCTAGGACGGGCTGATCGGCTGCCGTGATGGGGAAGGGGAGGGAGCCGATGTTAAAGCGAGTTTTCTCTGGCATTACTGATCCAGGGTTACTGCGCTCCAGTAATCAAGATGACTATCATCTTGATGCTCAAGGTCGCTTTTTTATTGTGGCCGATGGCATGGGGGGCCATGCGGGTGGCCAGGAAGCCAGCCGTCTCGCCACTGATGCCATTCGAGAGCATTTAGAAAAGGAATGGGGGTCCCCAGAGCCTACCCAGCGACTGTTGCAGCGGGCCATGCTCATGGCAAATCGAGCCATCCTCAATGATCAAGTCGAGCACCCTGAACGGGCCGACATGGGAACCACTGCTGTGGTGTTGACTTTTCGTGACGGCGATGAGAGCCCTTGGTGCGCCCATGTGGGTGATTCCCGGCTCTACCGCCTCCGGGGGCCAAAGCTTCATCAAATCACTGAGGACCATACCTGGATTGCGCGGGCGGTAAAGGAAAATGAATTGACCCCTGACCAAGCCCGCAATCACCCCTGGCGTCACGTTTTATCCCAATGTTTGGGCCGTACGAATCTCAATCGACTTGATATTCAACCGATTCCGACCCAGGAGGGCGATCGCTTTTTACTCTGCAGTGATGGCCTCACGGAAGAATTGTCAGACGCCCTGATCAGCTCTCATATGAAGTCGATTCGGGCCTGTGACAATGCGGTCAAAGCCCTCGTCGAGTCCGCCAAGCAACGGGGCGGTCGCGACAATATTACGGTGGTGCTGGTGGCCCTGACCATGGATCAAGAGGTGCCTGACTCGGGTGCAGTGACGGATACCGGTTTTGTAGAGTAGGGCGGGAGCCCGCTTATGGATCGACAAGCTCGCTCCTCAAGCAATGGGGGCAACTGACCCCGATGACATATTCAGCGGTGGCCTGATCTGCCTTAGAAATGGGATGGCCACAGGCCCGACACATATCGTAACTGCCGGGTTGTACTCCATGGGTTACCGCTACCCGTTCATCAAAGACAAAACACTCCCCTTGCCAAAGACTTTGGGCAGGGGGAATTTCTTCTAGATATTTCAAAATTCCGCCCTGGAGGTGGTAGACCGATTCAAACCCTTGCTGCAGCAAGTAGGCGGTGGCCTTTTCACAGCGGATGCCACCGGTGCAAAACATCGCCACTTTTTTGTGCCGAGCAGGAT
>JAQCKL010000597.1 GCA_027592485.1 Cyanobacteriota bacterium | reverse complement strand
ATGGCGGCATTGAAGTCTTCCAGACGGATCCCCATTGGCGGGACTATATCCTCTTCCATGAATATTTCCATGGGGACAATGGGGCGGGGATTGGGGCCAGTCACCAAACCGGTTGGACAGGATTAGTGGCGAAGCTGATTCAACAAACCAGCCAGTATGAGGATCGATGTCCCCTGAGGCAGTAATGCCCCCTGAGGCATTACTGTCAGTCCGCGCCAATCCGCTCTGGGGTGTATGGCACTGGCCACTTTGCTTAAGACGGATCACTCTGATCCTTAGGGCAGCAGCAAAGTGGCTCGCCGCCTTGTCCTCAGGGATCCGCAATCAAAAAACATACCCGGTCCACAAGTGACTGCGGTCGGGGCGCACTAGCGAACCCTTAGCGCAGCCATCCCCGTTAGGGGGATGGCCCAGGGGCTATGGGTTTGCGCCCGAATACGCGATTTGCCCGCGTATCCCTAACTGGACTGGCGACGGCGATCGCCCCAGGGCGATCTCGCCCTAGCCGTTATGACGGTTTTCTAGCCAGACGCGGACCTGATCTTCATGGTCAAAGTACAGCACTTGGTTATTCATGGGGTTGTGGACCTTCCAGACCTCAGTGCCGCCCCGCCGGATTTGGGTAATGTGAGGCTGAGAATCATTGGCCAACCAGTTCACAATCCCTTGGCCCAGTTGGGTGAGGGCTTTGCCCAAGCCTTGGCGAGAAGACTGGGGGGGGTGGATCAGGGCTTCGAGGTGGCGGCGCTGCTGATCGAGGGGGAGTTGGCTGGGATTGGTGTAGCTTTGCATAATGGCCCCTTTGCTTGTGGCGTAAGTGGTGTGGAGCAAGGGAAGGCGGTTTAATTTCCCCTTCTATCTCACTGTAACGACGGGGTTGGGGGGTGCCAAACCATGGCATGAATGGCGGGTATGCACAAAATCGATATCAGTTCTATGGATGGGTGCGATAGCCTGGGGGCACGGAAATTCGCCCCATTTTTCCTATGAATCCCTGGAAACTGAAGCTTTCACAGTTACGGGCCTTGTTAGCAGTTGCTGAATGCGGCAACTTCAGTGAGGCGGCTCTGCAACTGGAGGTCACCCAGTCCACCATCAGCCATGCGATCGCCACCCTAGAAACCGAGTTGGGAGTCGTGCTGTTTACTCGGGGCCGCCATGGGGCACAACTCACCCCCGTGGGCGATCGCGCCGTGGCCCATGCCCGCAGGATCCAAGGGGAGCTAGAAGGACTCTTTAGCGCCGCCGATCAAGAGAAGGGACTCAAGGGCGGCACGGTCAGGGTCGGATCCTTTCGCAGCATTTCGACCCATCTGCTGCCAGGGGCGATCGCCCGGCTCCACAGTCGCTATCCGGACATCCAAATCACGTTACTCGAACTGGATGAGGGTCACCAGCTGAAGCAAGCGCTACTGCAAGGACAAATCGATGTGTGTGTGGCCCAATTGCTGACCGGTGAGGAGTTTGAAACCTTACACATTTTGGATGACGAATACATTGCCCTATTGCCCCCCAACAGTGGCCTGCGGGATGCCCAACTGACGATGGAGGATTTGGCGAACAGCACCCTCATTGCGTCCTCTCACACCACCTGCTTTTCCCCGATTGAGAAAAAGTTTGCCAGCCTTGCCAACCCCCTCAAGGTGCATTACCGCATCCGCCATGATTCGTCGATGACGGGGATGGTACAGCAGGGATTGGGCATTGCGATTTTGCCCCAGCTCGCGGCGGAACCGATTCCGCCAGGGGTGCAGGTCTGTCGGCTGCCGTTTGCGTTGGCGCGTCCGATTGGGGCATCGCTATTGCAAGGGGCCTTACAAACCCCAGCGCTCTATGCGTTTCTGGATGCGCTACGGGAAACAGGGGAGTTCGGCACCACAAAAGCGGTTGTGTCGGCGGGTGGTGGGGTAAAACCGGGCAATATGGGTGTGCTGCGCTAGCCTTGGCCGTATTGATCACGGCGCTTTGTCCCCATGACCCCAGAAGATCACCAACGCGTTGAAGTCTTTGTCAAAAAGTGGCAACAGTCCGGCGGCAATGAACGGGCCAACTACCAGGGATTTTTTCTGGATATGGCGGTGGCGCTGGGGGTGGAGGGGCCACCGCCGAAGGGCAATGTCACGGATGATCCCTACTGTTTTGACAAGGATATTCGGGTCTATCACCCCAGCGGCAAAGTCACCGCTGGGTACATCGATTTTTATAAGACCGACCACTTCATCATTGAGGCCAAGCAGGGTAGCGACCAGACGGGCAAAGGCACCGCCAAGCGGGGCACCCCCAGTTACCTAAAAGCGATGGAAAAGGCGTTTGTGCAGGCGATCGCCTACACCCGCAACGTCCCCACCAAGCCGCCGTTTTTGCTCACCTGCGACATTGGCAGCCACTTTGAGCTGTGGATGGGCTTCAACGGCGACTATGGGGGCTATGCCGCCCGCCAGGATATTGAGCTGGCCGCGTTGGGCCGGGAAGACATCTTTGACCTGTTTGTTGATATCTTCACCGACCCTCAGGCCCGCAACCCGGAGAAGATCGCCGCCAAGGTAACGCGGGAGGTGGCTACCGATCTGGCGAATCTGACGAAAAGTTTAGAGCGCTTGCCGCAAAGCCCCTCACCCCTAGCCCCTCTCCCAGCGGTAGAGGGGAACCAATCCGGGCTCCCTTCTCCCCCCGGGAGAAG
>JAQCKL010000030.1 GCA_027592485.1 Cyanobacteriota bacterium | reverse complement strand
CACATCACAGCCCACCGCCGCCGCCACATCCACCTTATTCAGCAGCACCACATCAGCACTTTTAAACATGGTCGGGTATTTCAGCGGTTTGTCCTCCCCCTCCGTCGTCGAGAGCACCACTACCCGCAAGGCTTCCCCCAGGTCATAGCTGGCGGGGCAGACCAAATTGCCCACATTCTCGATCACCAATAGATCGAGGGTTTGCCAGTCCGGCAGTTGGGGCAGCGCCCGCGCCACCATCGCCGCCTCTAGGTGACAAGCGTTACCAGTGGTGATTTGCACCGCATTGGCTCCAGCTTGGCGCAAGCGCTGGGCGTCGTTATCGGTGGCCAAATCTCCAACGATTACCCCCATCGTGAGGGGGCGATCGCCCTGGTGAGGCCAAGCTTGGGCCAGCCGCTCGATCAGGGCCGTCTTGCCCGCCCCCGGTGATGACACCACATTCAGCACCAGGGTGCCGTGGGCTTGGAACTGATCGCGACTGGCGGCGGCGAGGCGATCGTTCTTGGCCAAGATGCCCTGATGGACGGTCAGGGTATGGGTGTGGGTGTGGCCGTCATGAATATGGCCATTGTGACTGTGGCTGTCATGGGTATGACCGTCATGGGTGTGGGTCTCAACCTGGTTTACAGGTCGGATTTGCTCTATATGTGTCGGGCTCTGGATAGTGACGGTACCGACAGAGCTGCAGCCGCAATCTTCACACATATTAGGAAACCTCCAAGGAAACCAGTTCGAGTTCTTTGCCCTGGCGCAACTCGCTACAGAGTTGGTGACAACTGGGGCAGGCGTAGATGTAGTCGTCGGGCTGAAAGTCGCGATCGCAGTTCCCACAATGACACTGGGCAGGTACTGACTCGATCACCATCTTGGCTTGGTCCGCCAGGGTGCCTTGACGCACCACCTCAAAGGCAAATTCCAGGGCTTCGGGAATCACCCCCGACAGTTGCCCCACCCGCAGGGTGAGCTGATGGATGCGGGTCGCCCCCTGCTGCTGGGCCGATCGCACCGCAATTTCCAGGGTGCTTTCCATCAGGCTGACCTCATGCATGGCCATGCCCTCTACCTGGGGTAACAGTGGCCTCCCGGCGGTTGGGTGGAACGGAGTGTAACCCAACAGAATCCAGGCGGTTGGGTTCCGCTAGTGCTGCCCCCAGAATGGGGGGTTGAGCCTCGGCAGGCGTGATGGCCCCATCCCTCTGGGCAAGGGGATCCATGACTGGGCGAGGAGAGACACACAATTCCCTTAATTGTGCGAGGGCCTGGGCTTTGCCTGCGGTGGCGATCGCTGACAGCCCTTCCCCCAAGTCAAAATTCACCGCCGGAATCGTCAGCAGATAGGCCGTGGGGCTGGCGTCATAGAGCCGGTGGGCCAGGGCCAGGAGGGCTGGAGGGCTGGCGATATGGGTGGTGAAGGTTTCGCTGCCGTTTAAATCCAGTTTCTCTAAGGCGATGGTTGGATCGGTGCCAGTGCTTAGGGCGGCATCCACGAAGACGACACAGGGGAATGGGGCGATCTCCGCCGCCAAATCCGGCGTGAGTTGATGCACCGCCAGGGTTTGGATTTGGGGCTGATCCCAATCGGCCACGGCTACCGCCACCTGCTGACCCACCCCGTCATCGCCCCGCAGGGTGTTGCCGTACCCGATAATCAGCCATCGCTTTGGTTGCATCGTTTCCCTACTTAAGTCACTCCAAAAAGTAGTCTTGCTGATGGATTTTTGTTTCAGGTTCAGCAGCCTCGGACTGGCTTTCCCCTCCTGGGAGGGGTGCCCGTAGGGTGGGGTGGGTTCTTCCCTCCTGGGAGGGGTGCCGGGTTAATCCCGATACCGCTCACTCACCACCGCTCCATCCGCCCCCACCAGTTGAATGTGCAGCGGCATTTGCCCCGCCGCATGGGTAGAGCAAGACAGACAGGGATCAAAGCAGCGGATGCCCGCCTCCACCCGATTCAACATCCCCTCAGGGATCTCGCTGCCGTTGGTGGCTCCGTGGATGTATTCCTGGGCGATTTGGGTGACGGTTTTGTTCATGGCCAGGTTGTTTTGGCCCGTGGCGATAATCAAGTTCACCGACTGGATCAGGCCATTGTCATCCACCTTGTAGTGATGAAAAAGGGTGCCGCGTGGCGCTTCGCTGACCCCGATCGCCTCCAACTGATTCACCCCCCCATGGGATCGGACCCGGCTAGACACCACATCGGGGTCATCGACGAGGGCTTGGATATGTTCTAAACAGGCCAGAATCTCGATCAACCGGGCGTAGTGGTAAAGAAAAGAGGAGGTGACGGTGCCGTTGGCGCGATCGCGCAAATTCTGCAATTCGGCATCCGCCGCTGCCATACCAATGCGATCGCACACATTCAGCCGCGCCAGTGGCCCCACCCGGTAGATGCCGTCGGGGTAGCCCCAGGGCTTGTAGTAGGGGAACTTCAGATAGGACCAAGGCTCCACCGCTTCCCCCAAGAAGGTTTGATAGTCATCTTCGCTGAGGCGATCGGCGACGAGGGTGCCCTCACTGTCAACAAAGCGCAGGTGGCCGCCGTAATGCTCCCATTCCCCATCGGTCCCCACCAGCCCCATAAAGAGAGAGGGGAACTGGCCAAAGACATTGATCTCATCTTGGAGGGGGCCATCCAACAGGGTTTTGAATAAATCTAGGGCCAGACGAACGGTGGCGAAGGACTCGGGCAGGCGATCGCGGATCCAGGTACGGCCTTCCTCGGAGAGGGGCGATCGCACCCCACCGGGGACGGCCCAAGCGGCGTGGATTTTGCGGGCTCCCAACAGCTCAATGATGGTCTGACCAAACTGCCGCAGCCGGATGCCAGCGCGGGCCAAATCGGGGTTGGCGTCGATCAGCCCAAACACATTGCGTTTAGCCGGGTCGCTGTCCCACCCCAAGAGAAAGTCGGGACTGCTGAGGTGAAAGAAAGAGAGGGCGTGGGACTGGGTGATCTGGGCCAGGTTCATGAGCCGCCGGAGCTTTTCCGCTGCTGGAGGAATGGTCACCGCCAGGATTTTGTCACCGGTTTTGGCGGCGGCCAGCAAATGGCTGACCGGGCAAATACCGCAGATGCGGGCGGTGATCCCGGCCATTTCGGTGAAGGGGCGGCCTTCGCAAAATTTCTCGAAGCCCCGGTACTCCACCACGTGGAACTGGGCATCGGCCACCTCCCCCGCCTCATCGAGAAAGATCGAGATTTTGGCATGGCCCTCGATGCGGGTGACGGGATCAATGACGATGGTTTTGGTCATGGCGATCGGGGAGTGGGGAGGTATGGGAGTGAGCGGGAGCCAGGGCACTGGGGAGTGAAGAGAATTTTGAATTCAGAATTCTGAATTCAAAATTCTGCCTCCCTACCCGAATTTGATCATGTCGCGCCCTGCCATTTGGGGCATTTCCCCCCGCAGGAGGGGCTCTAGGGTGGCTTTGATGCGATCGGCAGAGGGCGGGCAGCCGGGCATATAAATATCCACCGGGATCACCTGATGCAAGGGCAGCACTTGATCCAGCAGGTCGGGCACAATGCCGGGGGCGTGGGGCAGTTGGGCACCGCTGTCGGCCAGCTCCAGATAGGCTCGCTTGAGGACGGGATCACTGCCCCCCAGCATGTTGCGCATCCCTGGCACGTTGGCGGTGACGGCACAGTCGCCGAAGGACACCAGGATTTTGGTGCGATCGCGAATCTGATGGGCCAGTTCTAGGTTGTCTTGGTTGGCGACGCCCCCTTCCACCAAACACACATCTACATTTTCGGGATAGTCCTTCAGGTCGCAGGCCACAGGGCTATAGACCACCTCCACTCGCTGGGCCAGCTCTATGAGCCATTCATCCAAGTCCAAGAAGGACATGTGACAGCCGGAGCACCCCGCTAACCAGGCGGTGGCAAACCTTATCTTGTCCATTGCTGGTGCTCCCGAGCGTTCATCAAAAATGCCAGCTTTTCGCGATCGCGCTGCTTTTCGCCGGTGGTTTCGCCCTTGTGGAAGATCGCCCCGGTGGGGCAAGCATCCACACATTTGCCGCAGGAGGTACAGGCACTGACCTCCCCCCAGGGCTGGTCCATACCGGAGGTGATGTGGCAGGCGGATCCCCGTTGGGCCACATCCCACACATGGGCTCCCTCCACTTCGTCACAGACCCGCACACAGCGGGTACAGAGAATGCAACGGTTATGGTCAATGCCAAATTGGGGGTGGGAGAGATCGATAGACCGTTTAGGAAACTGGTAGGGAAAGCGACTGTGGTCAATCCCCACCTCTACCGCTAGATCCTGGAGTTCGCAGTTGTCATTGGCCACGCAGATGGCGCACACATGGTTGCCCTCGGCAAATAAAAGTTCCACGTTCATGCGTCGATACCCTTGCAGTTTTGGGGTATTGGTAGACACCACCATGCCTTCCCCCACTTCGGTGACACAGGCGGGGAAGAGTTTACTGGTGCCCTCGATTTCCACCATGCACATGCGACAGGCGGCCACGGGGGTTAGCCCCTCCAGGTGACAGAGGGTGGGGATGGGGATGCTGGCTTCCTGCGCCGCTTGCAGGATGGTGGAGCCTGCCGCGATCGCCACATCAATGTCGTCAATTTTGAGAGTTTTAACTGTCATAGGACCTCCCAGGGTTAGGACAGGGTGGCAACGGTAGGGGCACCGCTGCGATTAGAAGCGGGTAGCAACAGATCCAGATACTCCTGTTTGAAATACTTGAGGGTACTCACCACGGGGTTCGGGGCCGTCTGTCCCAGACCACAGAGGCTCATGTCCTTGACCATGGCGCTCAGGGCTTCCAGTTGATCCAAATCCTCTCGGGTCGCTTCCCCCGCCATGATCTGGGTGAGCAGATCATAGAGCTGCACGGTGCCAGCCCGACAGGGCACACATTTGCCGCAGGATTCCCCCTTGCAAAAGTCCATGTAGAACCGGGCGATTTCCACCATGCTGGTGTGGTCATCCATGACGATCATGCCGCCGGAACCCATGATTGTTCCTAGGGCTTGGAGGGATTCGTACTCCACCGGCGTATCCAGCAGATGGGCCGGAATGCAACCGCCAGAAGGGCCTCCCGTTTGCACCGCCTTGACCCGGCCCCCATCGGGAACGCCACCGCCCATGTCCGCCACGATTTGGCGCAAGGGCGTCCCCATGGGCACCTCAATCAGGCCCGTGTGGGTGATGTTGCCGGTGAGGGCAAACACCTTGGTGCCCTTACTGGTTTCGGTGCCGATCCCGGCATACCAGTCCCCCCCATGGCGCAGAATAGCGGGAATATTCGCCAAGGTTTCGACATTATTGATCAGGGTGGGGCATCCCCAGAGTCCCGACTCGGCGGGGTAGGGCGGTCGCGGTCGGGGGGTGCCCCGCTGCCCCTGGATGGAATGCATCAGCGCCGTTTCTTCGCCACAGACAAAGGCCCCCGCCCCGATGCGGATATCGATCTTAAAGTCAAAAGCGGCGTCGAAAATTTGGCTCCCCAACAGCGCGTAGCGCTTGGCCTGCTGGATGGCCTTCTTCAAGCGCTGAATCGCCAGGGGATACTCCGCCCGCACATAGATGAAGCCGTGGTTGGCCCCGATCGCATAACCGGCGATCGCCATCCCCTCCAAAATCCGGTGGGGATCGCTCTCCAAGACACTGCGATCCATGAACGCGCCGGGGTCCCCTTCATCGGCATTGCAGATCACATATTTTTGACCCGCAGGCATTTTCGCCACCGTGGCCCATTTCAACCCGGTGGGGTAGCCGCCCCCGCCCCGCCCCCGTAAACCGCTCCGGGTCACCTCATCCAACGTTTCCTCGGGGGTGAGTTCGGTCAAGGCGTGGTGTAGGGGCTCGTAACCCCCAGCGGCAATGTAATCGTCAATAGATTCGGGATTGATCAGGCCGCTATTTTCTAGAACGATGGGCTGCTGCTGGGCAAAGAAGGGATGATTCGGATCAGCCTGGGCCGCTGTGGCCTTGCCCCCATTCAGAGCCGTGAGAATGGAGGGGGCATCGGTGGGGGTCACCGCTGCGTACAGGGTATCGCTGGGATCGACCGCCACCAGCGGGCCATGGCCACAAAAGCGCATACAACCGACGCTGCACACTTCGACCTGGTCTTCTAAGCCGGCAGTCTTGACAGCCTGGGCGAGTTCGGTTTTAACCGCAGCCGCCCCAGAGGACAGGCACCCGGCAGCGGTGCAGCAACGGATGCGGGTGGGCTTGCGGCGATCGCGAGCCTGTTGAGCAATCTCGTGGAGTTCGGCAATGTCCATGATTTAATCCCTACTTACCCGACAACGCCCGAATCTGTTCCAGAGCGGTGTCTGGACATTGCTTACCACTGACCACCTCATCAATCACCATGGCTGGGGCAAGGCCACAGGCCCCTAAGCAGCGGGCCGTCATCAGAGACACTTGATTATCGGCAGTGGTCTCCCCCACCTTGATGCCCAATTCGTTTTCCAGGGCAGTGATCAACGCACTCGCGCCTTTAACGTGACAGGCCGTCCCCAGACAAACCACACAGGTATGGGCACCACTGGGCTTCAAAGAAAACAGGTGGTAGAAAGTGGCCACCCCATAGACCTTGCTCAGGGGTAACTTCAGCCCCTTAGCCACATAGGCCAGCACCTCTAGCTCTAAATAACCAAAGGCAGCCTGGGCTTGGTGCAGCACCTCAATTAGGGCATCGGGCTGGTGGCGATGCCGCTTCATGGTGACGTCTAGGACCTTGAAGTGGCGATGTTCGTCCTGCACCGTCGAGTCACCGGCTGGGGGCGACCCTGATTTGAGCTGGCTTGGCAGTGATGAAATAGGCATAACCACAACGCCGTCTAAATAACAGCTTCGAATTCAACCCCAAAAACGAACCTTAACCTCGCCCACCCAAGGACCAGATCCCAAGGCGTCATCCGTTTAAATTCGATCCCAGAAAGCCAGCTCACCTGAATCCAAATTCAGCCCCAACAAAGCAAACTGCACTTCTTGCGACAAGCTTACAGAAAGGCCCAGGACAAAAAGACAAACAGCCCCATAAACGACGGATTTCGACATATTTTTTGATAAACAACAGAAAGCTTTCTAAAGTCTGAAGGTCATCCCTTGAGATCCCGAAAAAGCACCAGCATTTGCAGAGCAAATACTCGCCGGAACCTATCTGCAATACTTAAAAAAGCTAGTGGCAAGAACCCTAATGATCTCGCAATACCCATATCATTGGCGAACGTCATACTCCGACAAAAATACATATCAACGTCGTTGCCCTTGAAGCCCGGAGTTCCCCTCATCCTTTCCTGGCATGCCCTTTGGGCTATAAGTCCTCTCCCTTAGGGCCATCCCCTAGTCGGAACTCCATCAAAGACTTGTGTGGCAAGGGTGCTGACCTTGAGTTACAGGGATAAAACCTCACCGCCTGCGGCACCTCTCCGTACTCGATAGCAAAATTAACGTGACCATTCCAGTTTCTAGCTCCCCTGCCCCTGAGGCTCCCCCGCTCTACACACCTGGTCTACACAATGGTTAGCTTATTTAAGCCGCCCGATACTAGCCATAGGAACCCATCGATGTTGAAGGATGGCTATTTCTGGGATTTGCCGAGATCGAGATTGATTAGGCTTTTGACAAAATATATGTGGGCCATAATTTATCCGCAATGAATCACCCCTTAAAATGTGTCGTAAGTCACTCTGCTTTAAGGGTGAATATCCTTTGGGTATTAGGGTGAAATATCCCCGTTGACCCATCGCCATCAGGGGTGGTTGCCCGAAGACCCATGCCCCATTGCTGCACTCAGTAGGTCTTTATGACTACCCTTTCCGAGCCTCAGTCCGGTGACACGAATCCCAACAGTCGGTCGGACCAACCCAGCTCCCCTACCATTGCCGATCGCGCCCACGACATTCTCCGCTACGAGCATCAACCCCTGTCCCCCTTCTTTAAACCTCAGGGGGTGGCGGTGGTCGGCGCGACTGAGAAACCCCACAGCGTCGGGCGTACCCTGCTGTGGAACCTGATCAGCAGTCCTTTTGGCGGCACCGTATTTCCGGTCAACCCCAAGCGGGCTAGCGTATTGGGCATTAAGGCTTACCCCCAGGTCAGTGCCATTCCCGAACCGGTAGATTTAGCCTTGATTGCGGTGCCCGCCCCAGCCGTCCCGGCGGTGGTGCGCGACTGTGTGGCGGCTGGGGTCAAGGGCGCGATTGTCCTGTCGGCGGGGTTCAAAGAGATCGGGGCCGCTGGCATCGAGCTAGAGCAAGCAATTTTGGCTGAGGCCCGTCGAGGCAACATGCGGATTATTGGTCCCAACTGTCTGGGGTTGATGTGCCCGCCCACGGGTCTAAATGCCACCTTTGCCAGCACCATAGCCCGGCCCGGCAATGTCGGATTTATTAGCCAGAGTGGGGCACTCTGCACTTCAATCTTGGACTGGAGCCTGCGGGAGAATGTGGGTTTTAGCGCCTTTATCTCAATCGGATCCATGGTCGATATCAGTTGGGGCGACCTGATCGATCACCTGGGCGATGACCCAGCGACCCACAGCATCGTCATTTATATGGAGTCGATCGGCGATGCCCGTTCGTTCCTATCTGCAGCCCGAGAAGTTGCCCTGAGTAAACCGATCATTGTGATCAAGGCAGGACGCACCACCGAAGCCGCCGAAGCCGCCGCCTCCCATACGGGGGCGCTAGCGGGTAGCGATGCGGTGCTGGATGCCGCTTTCCGCCGCTGTGGGGTGCTGCGGGTCAACACCATTGACGAGTTGTTTAACCTAGCGGAGGTACTGGCCAAAGCGCCCCGTCCCAAGGGCAAACGCCTCACCGTGGTCACCAATGCTGGCGGGCCAGGGGTGCTGGCCACCGACGCCTTGATTGGCGGTGGCGGTGAGTTGGCCCCCTTGTCGGCAAAAACCCTAGAGCAGCTCAATACATTTCTGCCGACCCACTGGAGCCACCGCAACCCGATCGACATCCTCGGGGACGCCACCCCTGAGCGCTATCGTCAAACCCTAGAGGTGGTAGCCCAAGATCCCGATAGTGATGGGTTATTGGTGGTGCTCACCCCCCAGGCCATGACCGATCCGGTCCAAATTGCCGAGCAACTCAAACCCTTAGCGGCTCAGCTGCAGGGCAAACCGTTGCTGGCCAGTTGGATGGGGGGTGCGGAGGTGATGCCGGGGGAAGCAATTTTGAATGAGGCGGGAATTTTCACCTTTCCCTACCCCGACACTGCGGCCCAGGTATTTAACCTCATGGGGCGCTACCACTATGCGGTGCAGGCTCTGTACGAGACCCCGCGACAGGCGATCGCCCATCCGGATCCCACCCAGGCCCAGCATCTGATTACCCAAGCCCGCCAAGACCATCGCACCCTACTCAGTGAATGGGAGTCGAAGCAGGTGCTGGCCGCCTACGATATTCCCACGGTAGAAACCCAAGTGGCCACCAGCGCCGAAGCTGCGGTGGCGATCGCCCAAGCCCTAGGCTATCCGGTGGTACTGAAGCTACACTCCGACACCATCACCCACAAGACCGATGTGGGTGGGGTAAAGCTGAATCTGGCCGATGACAAGGCGGTGGGAGCAGCCTATGCAGCGATCGCCCAATCGGCTCAGGCCCATGCACCGCATGATCCCGGTGCGTTTTTGGGCGTAACGGTGCAGCCCATGGTGTCCCTAGAGGGGTATGAGCTGATCCTGGGCAGCAGTATTGATCCGCAGTTTGGGCCAGTGCTGCTGTTTGGCCTAGGGGGACAACTGGTAGAGGTGTTTCAGGACCGGGCCTTGGGGTTACCGCCGCTGAATACCACCCTAGCCCGCCGCATGATGGAACAGACCCGCATCTATAAGGCACTGCAAGGGGTGCGGGGACGACAGTCGGTGGATCTCGCCGCCCTAGAGCAACTGCTGGTGCGTTTCAGTCAATTGGTGGTGGATAACCCGGCCATCAAAGAAATCGACATTAACCCGCTGCTGGTTTCGGCAGAACGGCTGTTGGCGTTGGATGCGCGGGTGGTGCTGCATGGGGCAGAAACCACGGCAGATCGCCTGCCCCAACCGGCAATCCGCGCTTACCCGAGTCAGTATGTCTGTACCTTTACGCTCAAAAACGACCTGCCGGTCACCCTCCGCCCGATCAGCCCGGAGGATGAACCGTTAATCGTGCAGTTCCATCAGACCCTCTCGGAGCAGAGTGTCTATTTCCGCTATTTCCACATGATCAAGCTGCAGGCTCGGGTGGCCCACGATCGCCTCACCCGCATCTGTTTTATCGACTACGACCGGGAAATGGCGCTAGTGGCGGACTATGAAGACCCGGAGACAGGCAACCATGAAATCCTGGGGGTGGGTCGCCTCAGCAAATGCCATGGTCAGCCGATGGCGGAGTTTGGCCTGATGGTGAGCGATCGCTATCAAGGTCAGGGGTTGGGAACGGCGTTGCTGCGATCGCTATTAGCGGTAGGTGAAGCAGAAGGACTCAGCCATATTTTTGCGGATATCTTGCCGAAAAATCGGGCCATGCAGCATCTGTGCCAGCAACTGGGATTTAGTTTGGCGCGATCTCCTGATGGAATTCGGGCCACCTACGCGATCGCCATCCCCCATTGACACCAAGGCCCTTGGGTGGCATCCCCTCCTCAGCAACACCGTTGTTGCAGTCGGGCCGATCCTCGCAACAATACGGAATCCGCCGCCCTTAGCAAATGTACTTCTCCCCAGTGGGCACACTGGGGCGGAGGGTCCAGTGTGCTTAGAAATCTTATGTGGCAAGCATTTACCAATTTTTTCCAGGGCTTGCAGACCTATGCCGATCTCAGCCCTGACGGCACCATTCGCCGTCAGGTCAATCACCATCTTAAGCAGACGCGGCCAGCGTTAACAGTCGAAGACTGGATAACGACGTTTGAGAAGGCCTTAGGCGTTGACGTGCTCCCAGCCCTCGGCAAATTTTTGTTTGACGAGTTGGCCACCCACTCTGGCTTAGAGGTGAGTCGCCTCCGCCCGAGCGATCGCCTCATCGAAGATCTACACCTGCCATTGGTGTCCTGGTTCGACTGGCCCAGTCAATTTTGTGAGGACTTCCTAGCGGCCTTCCAGATTGATCTCAGCGAGGACTTTGACGAGGCTGACTTCGAAACCCTCAAAGACTTAATGGCCTTTCTTCAAGAACAATTAATATCCATGGATTCTTGCCCCTCTCGTTAGGTCAGGACAGTGCCAATACTGGCTTGTCGCTGGTCTGCCCCCGCAAGAGAAGTCACCCCAAGCACCCATGCCGTTGATAAACCACCGCCCCAAAACGCTAAAGTAAGGGGTGATTAGATCGCGTGCCGAGTTCTGCAGCAGCCCCAAGCCATGCCTAGAAGCCAACGGAACGATAACTTTATCGATAAAACCTTTACGGTCATGGCAGACATGATCTTAAAGATGATGCCTGCCAAGCATAATGAAAAGCAGGCGTTTGCTTACTACCGTGACGGCATGTCGGCCCAGGCCGATGGGGAATATGCCGAAGCCATGGAAAACTACGAAGAGGCCCTCACCCTAGAGGAGGATCCCTACGATCGGAGTTTTATTCTTTACAACATTGGCCTGATCCATGCCAGCAATGGCGAGCATGAACCGGCCCTGGATTACTACCAAAAAGCCTTAGACCTCAATCCCCGCCTTTGTCAGGCGCTGAATAATATTGCAGTGATTTATCACCACAAAGGGGAAAAACTAGAGGCCACGGGGGATCTAGAAGGAGCCACTGAACTCTTTGACGAAGCGGCTAAGTATTGGCTAGAAGCCATTAATATTGCCCCCAACAACTATATTGAGGCCCAAAACTGGATGAAGAATACGGGTCGTCTAAAAGCCGATATCTTCTTCTAACGAACCATTCGACAACTGCCGCTTCAACCACCATTGCTTGAGCCCCCGCAACCCGGTCAACCACAGGGCAGCGGGTCCCCCATAAAAGCTAAAAATATCACCAAAGGCTTGGTCGCCATCACGGTGATGCCGCCAGTGCCGTTCTGGGGTGGTAATGCCGACAATGCGGCAGACCTGCTGCAGCCAATCGGGCGTTCGGTATTGGGGATGAAATTGGTGCCGCCAAATCACATGGCCCTCTGCCAAGACCAGCCCCAGGACAATTCCCCCAGGGGAAATCGGCCACAAAATGGGGATAAAGATCAGGTAAGGGGCGGCACTCAGAAAGCCATCAATTAAGGCAATGGGTTGGCGATGGCGAATGGCATAGCGCACAAAACTCCGGCGCGGGCTGTGGTGAACGGCGGTGTGAAATTTACCAAACACATGCTCGGGCACGTGATAGCCAAAAGTAGCGACAAAATCACCGAGCAGGAGCAACAGTCCCGCCGTCAGCAGACATGGCATCATCCCTCTCGCCCCATCCCTCTAAACCACTGGCGCTAAAGTATCAGGCAAGTATTAACAAACCCTTAAGTTTAGATTGAGGTTGCGATAGTGTGACCCGCAGTCCGTTCTCAATCGGTTCCGACCGGGATCGTCTCCATTCCCCCAGAATCTCCGCTAAGGTGTTCACTTAGCATCCATCGCTAAATTTTTATGTATACCCTCAGCCCTTTTACCTGTAATCGTCTCCACCGTTTGCCCAAGCACCCAACGGTGTGGGAAGGCGATCGCCGACCGATTTCTGAGGGGATGCTCAGCGCCTTTGGATACGAGGCGGAAGATTTGGATGAAGACGGGGCCAGTGACTGCATTTTGTGGGTGGATGGCACGGAAGGGGTGCTGCGCGCCGTTAACATCATTCCGGCTGATACGGGTCCCGAAGCGGTGGCCCGGACCCTGCTGCAAGCCATGGAACATCCCCAGGGGGCGATGCCCCCGGCCCGGCCCCAAAAGTTAGTAGTGGGCGATCGCGAGATTCAGTTCTTTTTGCGGGGAGCCCTCCAAAACCTGGATCTCTCCATTGACTATGGGACCAACCTGCCGGTTATTAACGATATTTTTGAGAGCCTACAGCGGCAGGAAAACCCCTCAGAAGAGCCGCTCCCCCCAGACTGGCTCGTGGCCATCAACGACCAGGCCCAGAGCATGTGGGACAACGCCCCCTGGAATTACCTCAGTGATCACCAAATTATTGGTGTAACCCTCAACCACTGGGCCATAGAAACCCTCTATGTTTCAATATTGGGCATGGCTGGGATGGAGTATGGCCTGCTGCTTTATCGGTCCGAGTCTGCCCTAAAACAGTTCCGAGAAATGGCCCTGCAGGAAGACCGCACCACCCAGCAAATGCAACAGGCGTTTCTCTCCCAGGACTGCCTGTTTTTAAACTTTGATCTGGTGCGTGAAGAAACCGAAAGGCCCGTGATTGCCCTGCCTTGGATGCAATCGGCCCCCTCTGCGGTAGAACCCGAGTTTGGCAGCTTGCATCCCCTAGAGGGCTTACGCCACACCCTGGAATTGGAAGAGGCCGCCGCCCTCAGGATCAGCCTCGAAGCCCTGAACCGCTTTTTTAAAACCAATGGCGGCAAGCTCTCCAAAGTCCCCTTCCCAGCTATTAAAGCGACATATACCCTGACTGACCCGATCACGGACCAATCGATCAAGGTCAAGGTCCATACCCAAACCGATGTGACCGCCGCCCTAGAAGCCTTAGATGATGCAGCGGCAATCCCGGCTGCAGCGCACCTGGGCCAGTCGCCGATCTTTCGGGACGACTATGTGCCGGAAGGCTCGTTGATTTTGTTGGCGCGGTTTTCCGCAGAAGACATGGCTCAGTGGCGCAGCCAATCGTTTTACCAAGCCCTACCCGGTGCAGCCACCAAGGGTGAGCTACCGATCCTCGCTATCCAGACCTCGCGCCCTAAGGCCAAAGTGCTGGCCCAGCAGCTCCAAAAAGCTGATGGTGTCGTGTCCGTATGCTTTAACCCAGGGCGTGATCCGATGACGGGGGAGCGGTTTCACCTGGGGTTAATCAAAACTGGGGATGGTGAGTTCCACCTCTGTGTGGAGTTCTCGGAGGAGGAACCGGAAGATCATCGCCTGGTGGAGCGCTGGCAAAAGTGGCATGCCCAATACAAGGGCCACTGCGGTGTCCTGATTGCCAGTGGAGTGACTGGGGTTTCCCGAGGGAAACCCGGTATCAAGGAGGCGTTGGCCTTTTTTGAAACGCGATCGCACACCCCCGAGGAGCTGGGCCTTCCGCCGTTGCAAATGAGCTACGCCCTCGATTGGGAATAATTTAGGATTTGGGAATAATTTGAGATTATTACCGGGTTGATCACCAGGGCAAGATGCCCTCAGGCTGGTAAGACTGCATCACCCGTCCCCCCCGTCGCCACTGGCGATAATACCGATCGCTCACCGGATCCCCTAAATCCCACACCGAATCAACCCCAATCCCATTCCGCCCCTGATCCTTCCCCGAACTGTGGAGATACCGCCCCTCCCCCAGATAAAGCGCCACATGGGTGGTTTTCTCGACCGTGCCAAAAAACAGCAAATCCCCAAGCTGTAGATCCGCCATCGCCACCGGCTGCGTAAACGCCTCCTGCTGGTACGCGTCACGCGGGAGCTGAATCCCCACCGAGCCAAACGCCGCCTGCATCAACCCCGAACAATCGTAATTGGGGGCCACCGTCCCCCCCCAGAGATATTCATTGGGCGTTGCCATCGCCGCCTCGGCAAAGGCAATCACCTGGGGGATGCGTTGCTGAATCTCCGCTGCGCTGACCGGCTTGGACTGATACGGCATCGCCGCCACCGTCAGCAGCGCCAAATCCGCCACCGCCACCCAGCCCGGATAGTCATCCTCACAGAGACACACCTGAATCGCCTGGGGGTCAGGGTCAGGCGGCACCACCACCCGTAACTGTCGCCCCGTGGCCATTTGCGTCACCAACCCGTCACAGGCGGGGGATTGGTAGAGATTGAGAGTCGAGATCGCGGCATATTCAACCGGTTCCGCCGCAGCCATCGCAGTACAGATTTCAGCCAGGGTCACCATCAGCAGCACAGTGAAGTTACAGGTGTGTTGACCCTAAGGCTCGCGATCGCCCTTTTGCAAGCCCTATACCAGGGAATTGATCCAGCAATTTGCCATTTGCCCATGCGATCGGACAATGGAGAACGGAGAACTTGTTGAACAACCCCCATGACCACCAACCTTTCTGTATCAAAGTCCACGGTTAGTGATGCCCATCTGCGTCATTTACCGGTCTTAGAGGTACCCGAACGGCTGTTGCTCGGCCCCGGTCCCTCCAATGCCGACCCCGCCGTAGTGGCAGCCATGAATCGGCAGCCGATCGGCCACCTCGACCCCGCCTACCTGGCCCTGATGGACGAAGTGCAAGAACTGCTGCGCTATGCCTGGCAAACCAATAACCAGATGACCTACCCCGTTCCTGGCACCGGATCCGCCGCCATGGAAGCGACCCTAGCCAACGTGATCGAACCGGGCGATCGGGTCTTGGTCGGCGTGAATGGCTACTTTGGCAATCGTCTAGTGGATATGGCTGGACGCTATGGCGCTGATGTCAGCACCATCCATCGCCCCTGGGGAGAAGCCTTCAGCCTGGCCGAAATCCGCGAAGCCCTCGAAACCCATCGCCCCACCCTACTCGCCTTGGTCCACGCTGAAACCTCTACCGGCGTAAAACAACCCATGGAGGGGATTGGTGCCCTCTGCCGGGAGTTCAATTGCTTGCTGGTGATCGACACCGTTACCAGCTTGGGGGGGGTACCGATTTTCTTGGATGAATGGCAGGTGGACTTGGCCTATAGCTGTAGCCAAAAGGGCCTCAGTTGCCCCCCCGGCATGTCCCCCTTCACCATGGGTCCCCGCGCTTTAGACAAGTTGGATAGCCGCAAGACCAAGGTGGCCAACTGGTATCTGGATGCGTCCCTGTTGCGAAAGTACTGGGGGAGCGATCGCTCCTACCACCACACCGCCCCGGTCAACATGACCTACGCCATCCGCGAAGCCCTACGCCTCGTTGCTGAGGAAGGCTTGGAAGTGCGCTGGCAACGGCACCAAGCCACGGCAGAGAAACTCTGGGCCGGTCTCGCAGAAATGGGTCTGGCCTGCCATGTGGATAAAGCCTATCGCTTGCCCACCCTTACCACGGTCAAGGTCCCCAATGGGGTCGATGCCAAGGCGGTGACCCGGCTCTTGCTGAATGAACACAATATCGAAATCGGCGGTGGCCTCGGCGATTTGGCCGGCCAGGTATGGCGCATTGGCCTGATGGGCTCCAATAGCCAGAGTGATCGGGTGGATACGCTGCTAGCAGCCTTAGGTCAGGTGTTAAAGCAAGTCGGTTGATCAGAGTACCGATGCCTTTTGGCCCCTGAAAACGAGATGAGCAACGAGTCCTCTGCCCTAAAACGCTAGCGACCGTCTTGGCTCGGCCCATTGCCTCTGCCATGGCGTCGGTCCCAAACAAAAAGCGCCCCCCAATTTTGGGAGGCGCTTTTTATTCACTCACTCAAGAGTTGTCGGTGTTCAGGACTAACCGATGATTTCGGGAGCCTGAGCAGCAGCCAAGTCCAGAGGGAAGTTGTGAGCATTACGCTCATGC
>JAQCKL010000596.1 GCA_027592485.1 Cyanobacteriota bacterium | reverse complement strand
TCATCACTGAACATTACCATTGCAGCTAATGGCTCGCCAGCTAAAAACGAAACGTTGGCAGTTACGTTCCGTCTGGCCCCAGAAAGCGCTCAGCATGTCCAAAAACAGGGTTTTCAGCCGCCTATAGGCACACGACTCCTAGGGCAACGCTAGAGTTAGGTCAAAACCCAAGGTTGAGCGACTAAAAGCCGCTGGGCGATAAGTCGCATTTCATCGGCAGCAGGGCAATAGGCTGCCAACTCAACCAAAATCCGTCGAGCCGAGACGCGGACCCGTGCCGCAGTTTTGATCAGGACAGCGCGTAATCGGCCCACTTGCGCCTTGGCCAGTGGAGTCCCGTTTGCCGCCTGTCGCAGACTCAGCATCAGCAGGTACGCCGCCTGGGTCAACAGGAGTCGAAATTGGTTTGCTACAAATTGCTGACAACTGAGCCGCTGAGCCTTGAGACCAAGCTTGAGTTCCTTGATGGGATGCTCACTAGCGGCCCCCCGTTGGACATAAAACTGGTCGTAGAGCACCTGGGGTGGCAGCTCTAAATTGGTCACCACAAAGCGAGGATTCGGCCCTTTAGGCAGCCACTCTGCCTTCATCACCACGCGCCGTGGCTCCGCCCAGGTGGCAGCAGCGTAGTAGACATCCTCAAACAAACGCGCCTTGCCCTCGCCATTGAGGCAAGCGACCACTCGGGCTTGCTCTAGCAACGGTTGGATCTTACGCTCTAGCACTGCATTACCTCGGTAGCCCATGACATAGCCGACGCCAGAGCGCTCACAGAGCCGGACCAGCTCAGGTAAAGAAAAGCCGCTATCCGCTCTCAGTACAATCCGCACCTGAGGCCAAGCCCGCCGCAATCGCCAGAATAGCCACCGCAATAGAGCCGCCACCCCTTTACCGGGATGACTATTACCGGCCCGCAGTTGGAGCACCAGGGGGTAACTGCTAGTCGCTTCGTTAATCAGCACGGGATAGTACATGCTGTGGCCGTAGTAGCCATGGAAACAGCTCAGTTGTTGATGGCCGTGGGTGGGGGCATCCCAGCCGTCAATATCCAGCACCACTTCTGCCGGGGGGTGCTCATAGCTGGCAATGAACTTATCGACAAAAAAACGGCGGATTCGACTATTGTCCCGGTGACTCACCCGATTTTCTAAGCGGGTTATCGTCGGTTGGCTGGCTAGCTCGTTTTGAGCAGCCTTGGGCAGCCGTCCGCACGCGATCTTGTAAATCGGGTCATGGCGCAGGATATTGCTATCGTTGGCATCTTCATAGCCGCCAATCAGCTGATACACCCGTTGACTCACCAATTGACTCAGACTATGGGTGATTTTGGCACGGTCGCGCCATTCTTTGATGCAGTTGGATAGCCCGGATGACAATTGAAGCCGTTCATCGGCCTGTCGTGCTAGCAGAATGCCTGCGTCTGAACTCAATTCCAGGTCTGAAAACTGAACCTGCAGCGGGCGGGGTTGGCAAAAATCGAAGCGGAGTTCCTTTTCACACTCTGTCATGGCAGAATACAGGCACTTATTTTGTTGAAGAGCTTGAGCCTAAAGCGGTTCGGGCTCTTTTTTCTGTCTCCTTTTTATCTTTCGTGAATTATCCAGGCTAGAGAATTTAAGCTTCTATGTGGCTGGGGTAGAGGATGCCCTTGCGGGACGTTTGGCCACTCTGCCAGCGATCCATACCGAAACCCTAGCGAAAGCCGATCTGACCCTTTCGGGGGGAGATGAATTTGAGATCGCCAAGTTCGCCCGTCGTCGTCTCGAAACCCTTGAACAGCAAGGGCAACTCTATCTGATCACCCCTGAAGATTTGGTGCTGAGTAAACTGCGGTGGCGGCAACGGTCCCAATCAGAAAAGCAGTGGCGAGACGTTTTGGGCGTTCTCAAGGTTCAATCCACAAGGCTGGATCTTGATTACTTACAGGAGTGGGCTGTTCAGCTCAAGCTGGCACCTGACTTGGCTAAAGTCCTTGCTGCCGCAGGGATTCAATCAAACGGCTAAGTCGGTTGACCTAAGATTTCCCAGGTATGTTGCGAGGGACAAAGCCGTTATCTGAGTCCAATTCGAGGATACCGTCATGGGAATGCGCCTGGGCGTCTTTCCATAGCGCTGGCCACTTTGCTTAAGAACCTCGGATCACCCTGTTCTATAGCGCATCAGCAAGGTGGCTCGCAGTCTTGTCTTAATCAGACTGGCGACTGCTATAAATACTGAGGAAGCCCGCACCTTACAAGAACTCAGGCAGTCCACCACGGTGCGTCCCCCGGTGGCTCTGCCGCTATCCCTGGAAACAGGAGGCAGAGCCTCTCGATTCGCCTCCCAGCCGGAGACTGGGAGGCAGGGACCCGGCTGGGTACAATAAGCAAACATCCCAAGACAAACCGCAGGCAGCTAATGTCTCCATTAATCCATCTAATTTACAGCAGCGCTGCAACACGACCTTTTCAAGATGATGAACTAGTAGAATTGCTTGCACATTCACGAGCCAAAAATGCTCGGTGTGGCATCACGGGTATGCTTCTTTATGACAATGGCAGCTTCTTTCAAATCCTTGAAGGATCTTCCGAAGCTGTCGATCAATTGTATCAAAGCATCGCTCAAGATGAGAGACATACTAAAGCCGTTGTGATCATTCGTGAACGTAAGTGTCCCAGGGTCTATCCAGGCTTAATAGCTAGGATCGTGGTTGATGGAACATCTGCATCCA
>JAQCKL010000595.1 GCA_027592485.1 Cyanobacteriota bacterium | reverse complement strand
ACAGACTTGACGTTGACCTGACCGTAGGGCTGGTTGCGAATAATGATGTTGGTGGTGTCGGCGCTGCTGAGGGATTCGTAAAACCCTTGGGGATCGGATACCGTCAGCCCCCGCACCATCACGTCCACCTCAATGGGCTGGACTTCGCCCCCCACCTGGGCGACGGACCCCCCGGTGCCAGGGACGAAAAAGATGCCCACAATCACCATCAAAATCACCAGGGCTGCGCCAATGTCCAGCAGGCTGACTTTGCCAAAAAGGCGGCCCTGTTTGTCCAAAATTGCCATGGGTCTGCGTTACCTCCGAGGGGCATGGCCGAACGGGCGATCGCCCACTCCGGATGTCGTTGACAATCCCCAGTGGTTAGTATTTAACCATTCGCCCCGGCAACTTAAAAGGGACTGGATACGTCCTAGCAAAGGGGAACCTAAGGGTGATGGGTGGCATGGAAATCCGGTGGGCTCAGCCCGATGCCCCCATGGTGGGGATTTGAGGACACGCACAATTTTTCAGTTGAGAAGGTAAAGGTCATGCAGCTTTGGGAACGGATGCGACGCACCAGTCGCCGATGGATGTACGGGGCGATCGCCCTAGTGATGGCGGTCAGTTTGGTGGCCGTGACGCCTCAAAAGTCGCAGGCGGGCATTTTTGACCTGATTTTCAATGGTATTCAGTACATTCAGCTTTCTAACCTGAATGACGCTCAGGAGTACGATCTGGGTCGCCGCACCGATCAAGCCCTTAAGCAACAAGGGGTGCGAGTTTACAACCGCGATCCCGAGATTGTGGCCTACGTCAACCGCATTGGCCAGAGCATGGCGGCGACGAGTGAGCGTCCCCCCAACGATAATTTCCAATACACCTTCCAAATTGTGGATGACGATGCGGTGAACGCCTTCGCCACCTCGGGCGGCTTTGTCTACATCAACCGGGGATTGATGCTAGAAGCCGATAACGAAGCGGAACTGGCGGGGGTCATGGCCCATGAAATTGGCCATATTGTCGGTCGCCATTCCATCAACCGTATGCGGGAATTGGCCTTGGCCCGTGGCATTGCAGGCGGCCTAGGGGTAAACCAGGATGCCCTCGTGGGTTTAGGGGTAGAACTGGCCCTCTTCCTGCCCAACAGCCGCAGCGCCGAGTATGAAGCCGATACCTTGGGCTTCCACAACATGGGCCGGGCGGGCTACGACCAGCGCGGCTTTATCACCTTCATGCAAAAGCTAGGGGAAGGGGGCTCACCGCCTGAATTCCTCAGCACCCACCCCAACCCCGACAACCGGGTGGGCAATTTGCAAGCCATGTACAACGATTCGGCGGTTCCCACCGCCACGGCGGGAACCAACACCAATGTCTACCGCTCTAACATCAGCGGTCTGTAGACAGCGTTTCATGATGCTGTAGATTCCTCAGCACTGGCCAAAGATTTGGCCCGGTACTGTTGGAGGCCCCAAAAGGTCAGGTCTGGGCAGTGGTAAATCGATAACGAGTGCAGTCTCCTCGCCATCAGGTCGGGGGAGGGTACAACAAAGGCTGGGCGATCGCCCAGCCTTTGTTGTAGCTGGGCATAAATCCACCCGCCATCCCCTCCCGTCAACACAACTGATCCGTGGGGATAGGTCTGGGTCCAAGCGGTGAGGTAGTCCTGCACCGTGGCCAAGATGCCGTGGCCAATGCCGCTGCGGATGGCGTTGGCGGTGTCCGTAGCCCAGCGATCGCCCACTCGGGTCGGTCCTTGACCCCCATCCGCCGCCGCCCCCAGGTCCAGGTGCGGCAACGCGGCGGTTTCTGCCCCCAAGGCTTGGAACTGGAGACGGATCCCCGGCAGAATGGCCCCGCCCACCAGGGCCTGCTGATCGCCAGCGGTGAAGGTGAGGGCGGTGCCCGCATCCACCACCAGCACGGGCCAACCATAGCGACCACCCGCTGCCCACAGGTTGAGGGCGCGATCTATGCCTAAGGTGCCGTAGAGGTTTCCCACCGGAATGGCTCCCAAGGTGACCGCATGCCAGCGGGGGTAGTCCATCCATAACTGACTTTGGGCAGGCACTACCGAGGCGGCATAGAGGGGGATGGGGCCAAGGGGTTGGGTGGGTAACGATCCGTTCCCCGCCTGATACGTTGCCCAGATGGGCGGGGCAAACCCTGAGGCCACTAAGGCGTTGACCTCGGAGGGGGTGAGGTGGCGGGTGTGCCACTGGGCCAGCAGGCGATCGCCCCTAACCGTGGCCCAGTGCAGCCGAGTATTGCCCACCACCAACGCTAGCCAAGCATCGGCATCGGGCCGCGATTCAGGCATCAATGGGGGATTCAGGAATGGGGGATTCAGGCATCAATGAGGATGGCGCGAAAGTCGTTCACATTGGTCAGGGTAGGGCCAGTTTCCACCAGGGCGTCCATCGCGGCGAAGAAGCTATAGCTGTCGTGGCGGGCCAGGTAATCGCTGCCGCTGAGGCCCTGGTGCCGAGCATTTTGGAGGATATCTGGGGTAATCAGGGCTCCGGCGTTGTCTTCGCTGCCGTCAATGCCGTCGGTGTCACAGGCGATTGCCCACACCTTGTCTAACCCCTTCAACGCCACCGCTAGGGACAGCAAGAACTCGCCGTTGCGGCCCCCCCGTCCGGCGGCTCCCGTGACGGTCACCGTGGTTTCACCGCCGGAGAGCAACACACAGGGGGGGGCAATGGGCTGGCCATATTGCGCCACCTGGCGAG
>JAQCKL010000029.1 GCA_027592485.1 Cyanobacteriota bacterium | reverse complement strand
ATGGCACTCACCGGAGATGGGAAATGCTTCTAGCTTATGTCTTAATGCAATTGGCGACTGCTATATATCGGACAGTGATTTTCTGAGGAGCCTTGGATCGACCTGATTGCCCCATTAAGAGGACTTTGTCATGCAATCCACCCCCCTTCAGCCCTCCCGTCACCTTCCTCGTTATGGGACTGCCCCTGAGGCTCCCCGCTGTGATGTGGATTATCGCAAACACCAAAAGGGCCTGAGTCGATCCCTGAGCTATATGGAAAAGCTTTTGGGTGAAGGATAAATATCCCCTAATCGTAAAAAGATTCTCTAGGCGTATATAGCCGAGCAATTTGGGCGGTGACCGTCTGTTGAGGTGTGCCCAGACCCCGGATGCAGCTGCGTGGAGAGTCGCCCGTGATCAATTTTGGCAAGGCAATTCCACCAGGCCTGGACAACTGGTCTATGGAAAGTTGCTCAGAGAAACCTGCAAAAATTCTCTGAGCACCAGGGTAATATCACAGCTCCTGTGGGACGGAGAGAGAGGGATTCGAACCCTCGTTAGGGGGGTACCCTAAACAGCATTTCCAGTGCTGCGCCTTCAACCGCTCGGCCATCTCTCCAAAATTAAAGACGGAACCATCACTAGCCCGTCACCGATATGTATCGTATCAAACCAAGGTCAGTGATGGGGGCGATCGCGATTAATCTCTGACTTTTTTTGTGAATTCTGTGGGCAACAGGGGGCCAGGGGTCAGTTAGGCTGGAATTGAATACCCAGCAACTGCCCTACCCTTGCCCTACCCTGCAGCATGACCTCTTCCCACCGCATCCACATCCATCACCGTCAAAAGAATTGCCACTACACCGCCCAAGTGCCGGAAGATCGCTACATCCTGCAATCGGCAGAGAATCAAGGGGTTGATCTGCCCTTTGCCTGCCGCAATGGGGCCTGCACCACCTGTGCGGTGCGGGTGATCTCAGGGCAGGTAGAACAGCCCGAAGCCATGGGGCTCTCTCCGGATTTGCGCGATCGCGGCTATGCCCTGCTCTGTGTCAGCTATCCCCGCTCTGATCTAGAGGTCGAAACCCAAGATGAGGACGAGGTGTATGAGCTGCAATTTGGCCGCTACTTTGGCAAAGGCAAGGTCCGCTTTGGCCTGCCCCTAGAGGAGGACTAACCCTTGCCTTGGCTATCAATTCAGGATCGCCGTCGTCGTCTTTGGCTCCAGGGGATACTGGTCGGATTAGCTTTACTGGTTGTCATGGCCCTCGGTGCTCGGGCACAGTCCCCTGGGGTTGCCGCTGTCGTGGATCGTGCCCTGAGTGGCCAATCGGTGGAGCTGCTATACCCCCTGAAGACCCCTGCAGAGGTAAATATCTTGAGATTGGCAGGCATCACCGCCCCCGATCTTGACCAGGTACCTTGGGGACCTGCCGCCCGAGATTGCCTCAACCAGCAGGTGCGAGAGCAAACCGCTCGCATTGAGGCGATAGATACCAATGTCGATGACTACGGGCGGCTGTGGGCTTATGTCTGGCTGGGCGATCGCCTCGTGAATCAGCCCCTATTGGCGGAGGGTTGTGTCTATATCGATGAGGATGCCCTTGTCCATCACAGCCAAAGGCAGGATTGGATCCATGCCCAAGAACGGGCTCGGCTGTTAGGGCTCGGCATTTGGAATCCAGATCAGCCTCTCCGCCAAAGTCCGACCGCTTTTCGCGAAGCCCAAACCACGCCCTCATCTACGGAGCCATAATGCACGGAGCCACAGGAACCACCGTTGATTCAGGCGAATTGCAGAAATTTTTGGATATCGCCACAGAGGCTGCCCTCGCAGGGGGTGCCCAGCTCACTCAGTACTGGGGCAAGCTGCAGAACATTCAAGAAAAAGGGCGTCCCGGTGATCTGGTCACAGAAGCGGACAAAGCCTCAGAAAAAGCCGTGCTGGCGGTGCTCCGTCGTCATTTGCCGGACCACCCCATCCTGGCGGAAGAGTCTGGCCAAATTGGGGTCCCAGACGGTCCTTGGCTGTGGGCGGTTGATCCCCTGGATGGCACCACCAACTACGCCCACCAATACCCCTTTTCATCGGTGTCCATTGGGTTGCTCATTGACGGGAAGCCTAGCGTCGGGGTGGTGTTTGATCCCTTTCGTCAAGATCTCTTTCGTGCGGCCACCGGCCTGGGGGCAACGCTCAACCGGCAGCCGATCCGGGTCTCCGCCACGGCGCGCTTGGCCGATAGCCTCCTGGTGACAGGGTTTGCCTACGATCGCCGGGAAACCCTCGACAATAACTATGCCGAATTTTGCCACCTCACCCATCTCACCCAGGGGGTGCGTCGAGGGGGCTCCGCTGCCATGGACCTGGCCTATGTGGCCTGTGGCCGCCTGGATGGCTACTGGGAGCGGGGACTATCCCCTTGGGATCTAGCCGCAGGGGTGGTCCTGGTGGAAGAGGCGGGGGGCTCGGTGACGGCCTATGATCAAGGCCCCTTTGCCCTCAGCACCGGACGGATTTTGGCCACCAATGGTCATATCCAGTCTTCCCTCAGTCAGGTGTTGCTACAGGTGAAGCCCTTTGCGGATTTCAAGGCGATCGCCCTGGATGAATAGGGGGAGGTTAGGCCAAATGTTCATGGGCAACCTCAAAGGGACCCCATGCCCCCGATAAACTTAAGGGAACCGATGCGCATTCACCCTCTAAACTGGACCGGGGGGAAACCCATTGTGAATGTAAGGCAGTACATTTTAGGTGACTGAGAGAGCACACACAGTCATGAATATTGACCAAGGGCTGTTTAAATTTGACTTTACGGATTACCACGCTATTTTGGGCGTGTCCTTAGAGGCTGACGCTAAGCAAATTCGCAAACGCTATCTCAAGATTGCGCGTAAACTTCACCCCGATAGTCTGGGGGGAGCCAGCGATGCTGACAAGCAGCAGGCCAGTGAGTTGCTCTCCAAAATGGTGAATCCTGCCTACGAGAAGCTCACCCAGGACAAAGAAGCCACGGAGTACAAGATTGTCCTTAAAATGCGGGGTCAGCAGTTAAAGCAACAAAAGGCCGTGCTGCAATTGCAAAGTCCCTCTGCCAAGGAGTTGGCAGGTTCCAATAATGCTAGCAATCTGTATAACAACAGCCTTAAGTCCCTGGCGGCGGAACAATATGAGTCCCTAGATCAGGTTTTGTCGGTCACGGGGCAAATTAGTGAGTTGAACTTAGCCTATTTAGTGAGTACGGCTGATCAAGGCGGTGCGCCAGCGCCAGCGCCGGTGTCAGCGCCGATGTCAGCCTCTGCCCCCGCAGCCCCAGGGCCGGGAGTTCCATCTCAGCCGGCGGCAGCCGCTGCTGTGCCAGCCTCTCCCCGTCAGCACCGCGCTTCGATTATTGGCAGCTACCTCAACCGAGCCAAAGAATTTGAACAGAAAAAGGACTATTCCAGAGCTATCTTGGAACTCCGTGAAGCGGTCAAGTCCCACCCCAACAATGCCGACTGCCATGCGACTCTGGCCAATCTATACCTAAAGGCCGGTCAGGCCACCATGGCCCGTATTCACCTCAAGCGAGCCTTGGATATTGCCCCCGATAATGCGCTGGCTAAAAGCGTGGCACCCGCGATCAACAGAGCGGCAGGGCAAATGGCTACAGACAAAGCCTCCGGTGGAAAAGGGCAGTCTTCTAATGGTAAGAAAGGGGGTGGCGGACTGTTTGGCCTATTTGGCGGCAAGGGAAAGTAGATGATATATCACCCCCCTTCGGGATCTCGGGATTTACTTCCCCTGGATGTAGCTCAGAAGCATTGGATTGAAGAACGGCTTGAGCAGGTGTTTCAGGGGTGGGGGTATCACCGCATTATCACCTCCACCGTTGAGCGGTTAGACACGTTGATGGCGGGGGGGGCGATCGAACCTTCAACCGTGATTCAGCTCCAGAATGCGGGGGGGCAGTCCCTGGGGTTACGGCCAGAACTGACCGCCTCCATTGCTCGGGCGGCGGTAACACGTATGGCAGAGGTGTGCTATCCCCAGCGCCTCTCCTATGTGGCCAATGTATTTCGCCACGATGCGAAGGGCAGCCAAGGGGGACAGCAGGAGTACTACCAAGCTGGGGTCGAGCTGCTCGGCACAACCGGTGTGATGGCTGACACGGAGGTCGTGTTCCTGCTACTGGATTGCCTGAACAATTTGCAGCTTACCGGTACTGATGTGTTGTTGGGGGATGCGGGGCTGACCCACTCGCTGCTAGAGGTCTTCCCCGTGGAGATGCAGGCAACCGTGCGGGATGCGATCGCCCGCTTAGATCGCGTTCAGCTGGAAACCCTGTCCCTATCTCCAGAGTTGCTGGAGCGGGCTTTGCGACTGATGGATCTGCGGGGCCAGCCCAAGGATGTGCTGCAGCGGGTGAGCCAACTCGACTTATCCCCTCAACAGCAGGCGATCGTCCACGGTTTAAAAACCCTAATTGAGATTTTGCCCGCAGCCACTGAGGCCCCTAAGGTCACCCTCGACTTGAGCTTGATTCAACCCTTTGATTACTACACCGGCATCATTTTTAAGGTGGTGGCCGATACGCCCCAAGGCCGTCAGGTGGTGGGGCAAGGGGGACGCTACGACAACTTGTTGGGGGTCTTTCATCCCCAGCACCAAAGCTATCCCGGTATCGGTTTCATGTTGAATGTGGAGAGCTTGCATCAGGCCCTCTTGCCTACCGGGCACCTCCCCGATCGCACCCCTCCCAGTGATTGGTTGGTGGTCGCCAAAACTCCAGCGGCAGCGGCAGCGGCCTTTACCTACGCCCAACGCATTCGAGAACAGGGGAGCCAGGTACGGGTGGAATTACATCTAGATCCGGAAGCGACGCCAGACACCATCCGCGAGCTGGCCCAAACCCGCCAGATTCCTCACATTGCTTGGGTGGCCGAAGACGGGACCCCGCAGGTTGAAACTGTAAACTAAAGTAACGTTCGACTGTGAAGGGAAACGGGCTGCGGTGAATGGCCTGACCTGAATTCTCCCTAGGGCCAGGGTGGTTGCGGATGCCGTTAGCCACTTGGGTTTGGGCCAAGTCAGATCAGCCTGGTCTAGCAGCAGTTGAATGGGGTCATTTCTGGAGGAGAATTGTGGCGCACACGATTGTGACGGATGTTTGTGAAGGGGTGGCGGATTGCGTAGATGCTTGTCCGGTGGCCTGTATCCATGAGGGACCTAGCAAAAACAAGAAGGGCACTGACTGGTACTGGATTGATTTTTCCACCTGTATTGACTGTGGCATTTGCATTCAGGTGTGCCCGGTGGCAGGGGCGATTTTGCCGGAAGAGAAGCCCGATCTGCAAAAGACACCGCAACTTTAGGCAATTTCTCTGAGGGCTGTGCCTTGGTCCCGTGACCGTTGAGGGCAATCCCTTGGGGTTGCCCGACCTGAGTCAGTAAACCGCCTTGATTCATAAGGCTTACACAGCGTTTCCCCAGAAATTACAGGGTGTTGTGACCGTTAGCCCACACGGAGATCTACTGTGAATTATCCAGACTAAGGGTTCAGGCAAGCTGAGATTGAAGCGAATCAGGTGACTCGACCGGGCTAGGTCTAAATTTGGGCGATCAGCCCTAACAGCAATCTCCCGCCCCAGGCTGATTAGTCCTGAGGCGGGAGTCTATGGCAGTCGCCGGTCCGGTTAGGGCAAGCGAACCACTTTGCGGATGCGCTTCTGGTTTCTAGCCTCTTAGCCCAATCGTGTTGGAACGTATGCGATCCGGTACTAAAGAGGGCAGAGTGGCGTCAATTTGGCGCTAGAACGTACCGTCGATGGGACCCTTAACGGCCTTCCAAGCGCCAAGGCCACCCATAAGTTCGGCAACATTCTCATAACCCGCTTCGCGCAACAGATTAGCGGCTGCAGCCGTTTCCTGATCGGAATTGCCATAAATGTACAAGTCCCGATCTCGCTCAAAACTAGCAGCGGCACGCGCCAGTAATTCTTCCATCGGAACGGGCATCGCACCTGTGATGTGACCCATATTGAAATCTTTGCGGCTGCGGACGTCAACAATGGTCAGGGCTGGCTCACCCCAATTCAGGCGTTCCTTGAGGTCAAACGTCGTGGACTGGGCTTGAAGCGCTTTAGGAATAGGAATCAGTGAGGAGGAAATAGGCATTAAATCAGCTCTTTGGAGGACTTGCAGGACGTGCCTACCCCTCCAATGTAACGAAATTTAAAGGAAATGTGTAAATAAAAATATATTTACATTGACATTCGGCATCTTTTCGGGTTGAAGGATATTTACGGTCAGCGGCGCTTAGAAGGTGAGCCGTATCGTCACCCAGGTGCCGATACGGCTCAGTAACGCTATCAACAACGCGGACTCGATAGTTTGACGAAAAAGACCGCTTGGGCTATTGAATCCCCGTCCCGTAGGCCAACACTTCCACCGACACAATCCCCTGGCCCCCTCGGCCACCCATTTCCGCTGTCTCTAAACGCACATTCACGACCTGCTGAGCACCCCATTGGATGGCGTCTTCTTTCATGCGCAAAATCGCCTCTCGCCGCGCCCGTTCCATCAAGGATTCGTAGGAGGTGATGCGGCCCCCAAAAAAGTTGATCCAGCCGGCTACAAAGGTTTTGAAATAGTCCGAGGAGATCACCACGCTGCCGACAAATAGCTTGGCGCGATTGGCTTTTGGAATTGGGGTTTTGGCCCCCAGGCTAATCACCGTCAGGTCACGGGTCCGGTACTCCCGCTCCTGTAAATCGGCAAAATGCTTTTTCTCAATGTTGCTGCCGGCAAAAAAGCCGAGGGCCAGGAGACCCAGGATGGCGACAATTCCTTCCATGGTGGTTAATCAATCTGTACGGCTGTGCCGTAGACGAACAGCTCTGCCGCGCCTTGGGCCAGAGATGAGGTGGCGTAGCGAATATTCACCACCGCATTCGCGCCCAGCTTGTTCGCCTCTTTCATCATCCGTTGGGTGGCTTCGTGGCGGGCTTCTTGCAACAGCTCGGTGTAACCCTTCAACTCGCCACCAATCAGATTCTTGAAGCTGGCGGCAATGTCTCGCCCCACATGCTTGGCCCGCACGGTACTGCCTTGGACCAATCCGAGATGTTTGACGATGGTGTGGCCGGGGACCCCTTCTAAGGTGGTCAAAATCAACCCCGCCGGACGGGATATTCCAGGTCTTGCAGTCATAGTCAAGGCTCCTAGGGGGGGAATCGCTGGTTGAATCGTAGTCACTGGGGGACAGGGCTGCAATGGGCAGTATCTCACTTTCGCAAATTGAAGGCCCTCATCCCCCATCCCCTGATGCGCGCGCCTTGCGGTCTATTCCCAAATTTGGGTGAGGGCTCACGAAGGTGAGAGGTGCCCGCTGCAATGTTTTTCTCAACATATGAAGGTCAGATCCTTCATGATGAAGGGGAAACTCAACACCCCTTGCAATGCCTCGAATTGTTTTGATCGCTGGGTTTGAAGCCTTTAATACGGGGCTCTACCGTCAGGCTGCTGACCAGGCCATGGCCCGCTGCCCTGAGGTCGAGGTGCGGGTATTTTGCGATCGCGATCTCACCAGCCAACCCGAGGCGATCGCCACCGCCCTCGATGGGGCCGATGTGTTTTTCGCCAGCCTGATCTTTGACTACGACCAGGTGTTGTGGCTGCGGGAGCGGGTGCAGACCATTCCGATTCGGCTGGTGTTTGAGTCGGCTCTGGAGCTGATGGCCCTGACCCAACTGGGGAAATTTGCGATCGGCGACAAGCCCAAGGGCATGCCCAAGCCGATCCAGTTTATTCTCAGCAAGTTTGGCAATGGCCGCGAAGAGGACAAGTTGGCGGGGTACCTGAGTTTTTTGAAGGTGGGGCCGAAGCTGCTCAAATACATTCCCGTGGGCAAGGTCCAAGACCTGCGTAATTGGCTAATCATCTACGGCTATTGGAATGCGGGCGGCCCCGAGAATGTGGCGGCGATGGTGTGGACCCTGGCGGAAAAGTACCTGGGGCTGACGGTGGGGGAGATTCCCGAGGCGATTACGGCCCCGAATATGGGGCTCTTGCACCCCGACTACGAGGGCTATTTTGAGTCGCCCCGGCAGTATTTGACCTGGTATCAGCAGCAGCAGCCAACGGCAAACCGTCCCGTGGTGGGGCTGCTGCTCTACCGCAAGCATGTGATCACCCAACAGCCCTACCTGCCCCAGTTGATTCGGGCCTTTGAGGCGGCGGGGTTAGTGCCCCTACCGATTTTTATCAATGGGGTCGAAGGCCATGTGGCGGTGCGGGACTGGATGAGTAGCCCCTACGAGCAGACCCAGCGGGCGCTGGGACAGGTGCTCACCCGATCACTGTCTGCCGAGGCGGTTTCGGTGGATGCGATCGTCTCCACCATTGGCTTTCCGCTGGTGGGGGGACCGGCGGGCTCCATGGAGGCGGGGCGGCAGGTGGAGGTGGCCAAAGGAATTTTGGAAGCCAAAAATGTACCCTACCTGGTGGCCGCGCCGCTGCTGATCCAAGACATCCATTCCTGGACCCGCCAGGGGGTGGGGGGGCTGCAAAGCGTGGTGCTCTATGCCCTGCCGGAGCTGGATGGGGCGATCGATCCGGTGCCCTTGGGGGGATTGGTGGGGGATGACATTTACTTGATTCCCGAGCGGGTGCAGCGGTTGACCGGGCGGGTGAAGCAGTGGATTGCCCTACGACGGAAGGCGGTCCGCGATCGCAAGCTGGCCATCATCCTCTACGGTTTCCCGCCGGGGTACGGGGCTACGGGCACCGCTGCCCTGTTGAACGTGCCGCGATCTCTGCTAAAGCTCCTCCAATCCCTCCAGGTCGAGGGCTACCGCGTGGGGGATTTACCCGAAAATGGCGAAACCCTGATCGACTGGGTGAAAGCCGCCGATGACGCGACCTCCGGCTATGTCAATCCAACGCCTGAAGACTTTGCGATCCAGGGTTCTTCACCCGAATTGAGATCCCAGGGTTCTTTGGGATTGGATAGTCGTAACGGTCATAGTTCCGCAAGAACCCTGGGATCTTCGCCACCCCCCCCGAGATCCCAGGGTTCTTTGGGTGGTGAACCGGGTGCTGAGCACCAAGACCCCAGAACCCTGGGATCTTCTATCCCCATGGAATCCACCCCAACCACCGTTAACATTCGCCAACTGGAGCATTGGCTGGGCTACCTGCTCAGCCACCGGGTCGAGAAGCAATGGGGCGACCTCACCCGCACCGGCATCAAAACCGATGGCGACAACTTTTTGCTGGGGGGCGTGCAGCTCGGCAATATCTGGATTGGGGTGCAGCCCCCCCTCGGCATTGCCGGGGACCCGATGCGGCTGATGTTTGAGCGGGATCTCACCCCCCATCCCCAGTACGCCGCCTTTTACCAATGGTTGCAAAAGGGGTTCCAGGCGGATGCGGTGGTGCATTTTGGCATGCATGGCACGGTGGAATGGTTGCCCGGTGCCCCCCTCGGCAACACCGGCTATTCTTGGTCCGATATTTTGCTGGGCAACCTGCCCCATCTCTATGTCTATGCCGCCAATAACCCCTCCGAATCGATTCTGGCTAAGCGCCGGGGCTATGGGGTGCTGGTGTCCCACAATGTGCCCCCTTACGGGCGGGCGGGTCTCTACAAAGACCTGGTGGCCCTGCGGGAATTGATTGCCGAATACCGCGAAGATCCGGATAAAAACGCGGTGCTGCGGGATGCCATCCTCAAAAAGATTGCCGACACCGGCCTGGAAGCCGACTGCCCCTTTACCGAGGCCCGCAAACTGGGCATCGAGTTTACCCCTGAAAATGGTCGCCTCTTCAGCAAAGACGCCCTGCTGGCTTACTTTGCCCACCTCTACGAATACCTGCAAGTGCTAGAAAATCGGCTGTTTTCCAGCGGCCTCCATGTGTTGGGGCAGGCCCCCGATGCCGAGGCGCTGCACAGCTATTTGGAGGCTTACTTTGGGGAGGGTCTGAAGCCAGCGGTCCTAGAAGCAGTGGTAACGCAGTGGTCTGATAGATGCCCTCAAAATAGAGCCTCATTGGAGACGCTAACAGATCGGACGATCCCCCCGGCTGTCGCCACCCCCCTTGATAAGGGGGGCAGGGGGGATCCTCACCCTACGGGTTATTCCAAAAACAGTGGATTGGGTAAGTCCTTTGGCAAGTCTCAAACAGTCCCCCCGGCTGTCGCCACCGATAAGGGGGGCAAGGGGGATTCTCACCCTACAGTGGAAGCCGATCGCCTCTTGCATCGTTTCTACCCAGATGAGCCCGAACCCCAGCAGCAGGGGATTAAGGCCAAGCTGCTGGAAGCCTTTGACATCTGCGATCGCCTCTCCCAAACCACTGACGAACTCACCAACCTGCTGCGGGGCCTCAACGGCGAATATATCCCCCCCGCCCCCGGTGGTGATTTGCTGCGGGATGGGCCGGGGGTGCTGCCCACGGGGCGCAACATCCATGCCCTGGACCCCTACCGGATGCCCTCGCCAGCGGCCTACGAACGGGGCAGGGCGATCGCCCAGAAGCTCCTGGCCCAGCACCTCGAAGAACAGGGGGAATACCCCGAAACCATTGCGGTGATGCTGTGGGGGCTGGATGCGATCAAGACCAAAGGGGAATCCCTCGGCACCCTGCTGGAACTGGTGGGGGCGGAGCCGATCAAGGAAGGGACGGGCCGCATCGTCCGTTACGAGTTGATCCCCTTAGAGCGCCTCGGTCGCCCCCGCATCGATGTGTTGGGCAACCTGTCGGGCATCTTCCGGGACAGCTTTGTGAATATCTTGGAGCTGCTGGATGACCTGTTCCAGCGGGCCGCAGCAGCGCCGGAACCGGAGGACCAGAATTTTATTCGTAAACATGCCTTAGCTCTGGAGGCCCAAGGGGTAGAGAACCCCACCGCGCGGCTGTTTTCTAACCCAGCGGGGGACTATGGCTCGTTGGTGAACGATCGCGTCGTCGATGGCAATTGGGAGTCTGGGGAAGAGCTGGGGCAGACCTGGCGCGATCGCAACAGTTTTAGCTATGGGCGCGGCGACAAGGGGCAGGCCCGCCCGGAGGTGCTGGATACGTTGTTGCAAAGCACGGGGCGGATCGTCCAGCAAATCGACTCGGTGGAATATGGCCTGACGGACATTCAGGAGTATTACGCCAATACGGGAGCCCTGAAGCAGGCGGCGGAGCAGCGCCAGGGCCAGCGGGTGACCGCTAGTTTTGTGGAGAGTTTTTCCCAGGACACCACCCCCCGCAAGCTAGAGGATTTGCTGCGGATGGAGTATCGCACCAAGCTGCTGAACCCGAAGTGGGCAGAAGCCATGGCATCCCAGGGGTCGGGGGGTGCCTACGAGATTTCTCAACGGATGACGGCGATGATTGGCTGGGCCGGGACCACCCAGTTTCAGGATGGCTGGGTCTATGACCAGGCGGCGGAGACCTATGCCTTTGACCCGGCCATGGCTGAGCAATTGCGGCAAGCCAACCCGGAGGCGTTTCGCAACATCATTGGTCGGATGTTGGAGGCGGAGGGGCGGGGGTTTTGGCAACCGGATGAGGGGGTGTTGGAGAAGTTGCAGGGGTTGTACGATCAGGCCGATGAGGCATTAGAAGGGGTGAACGAAATCGCCTCATCGATCAGCGCTCCATGATTTCCTCGTCTTGAACCGTAAGGTTTTGGATGGCGGGAATGAGGGCAATCCAGCAGCGGATGCAGCTCAATCCCTAAATTGGAATAAATTAGGATAATGGCACAGCGCTGCTGTCACCCCTGGAGAGAGTCGAGCTATGCAACTCGCGGAATTGCGGAACCATCTACTGACCCTAACACCGATGGAGAAGGCGGAAGTCGTTCAGTTTTTGGTGCAAAGTCTGAGTGATACCTGGCCAGGGATTGAGACGGATCCGGCGGTAGTTGGGGGTGATGCCTGTATTGCAGGCACTCGCCTGCCGGTTTGGGATTTGGTGCAGTATCGCCGGTTAGGGGCTACGGATGCGAAGGTGCTGGAAGCCTATCCGCAATTAACGGCTACGGATTTAGCCCATGCTTGGCAATATGCGGCGGCTCACCCGGATGAAATTGAGGTCGCCATCCGCCAGAATGAGGCGGCTTAAGGGTGATACGTCTCTATGCTGATGAGCAGTTTCCTTTGCCGGTGGTGCAGCGGTTACGGGCGATCGGATATGACATTCTCACGGTGCAGGATGCTGGCCAAGCCAATCAGAGAATTCCCGATGACCAGGTTTTGGCGTTTGCTACGGCTGAGCAACGCGCTGTCATTACTGAGAATCGACGCGATTTTGTGAAGCTCCATCAGCAATCATCAAGCCATAAGGGGGTAATTGTCTGTTCTAAGAATCTTGACTGGGATGACTATACGGCAAAAATACATGCGGCTTTAGATGGCCAAGACGTGATGGCAGGTCAGCTTTTGCGTATTACCAAATAGCTCAGATGCACCTTGGGCTGGTCTCCTGCTGTATCAAGGTTTGTGGCTATAGATCACCTGTGCTGTGGAGAGAATTTCTTCGCGACGGAGCCAGTTTTGACTGCGTTCTATGGCCCATTTGCTGATGAGATCAACTTTGCGGTTGAGCAAAACTTGGGGATCCTGGTGCCCAGACTCCGGCTGGGCACAGTTACAGGAGGCTCTGCCTCCAGGTAGCAGAGCAGCAGACACCGTTCACCAGGCAGAGCCTGGAGCGCCTTTGACCCAGCGATGGCCGAGCAATTGCGGCAGGCCAACCCAGAGGCGTTTCGCAATATTATTGGTCGGATGTTGGAGGCGGAGGGGCGGGGATTTTGGCAGCCGGATGAGGGGGTGTTGGAGAAGTTGCAGGGGCTTTATGACCAGGCAGATGAGGCACTAGAAGGGGTGACGGTGTAGGTCCCGAGTACCTGAAGTTAGACGAGGCCGAAAACTGTTAGGTGCTCAAAGATTCGGTGATGACGGCGATCGCCCCCAGGCAAATCACCAGCACTAAGGCTCGGCCCAAGACCTGCTCTAGCACGGTAACCATAAGGGTGGAGAGCAGGGCGAGGTTGAAGCCCCAGGCGATCACATAGGTGAGGGTGCAACCGGCGAGGCCAAGCAGAAAATATTTCAGGACTTTGGTAGCGATTCGCAGGGGCCAGTGGTGGGAGTAAGGGTGTCTCATGATGTTTGCTGTCCTGCCACGGGTTGAATCAAAAGGGTGAGGCCGTTACGTCCCAAGACCTCGACTTTATCGCCGGTTTTCAGGCTGGTGTGGGTGTCGGGTTGAAACAGGCAAGCCCGCCAGTAGGTGGCCTTGAAGTAGACGCGACCGGGGGTGGTTGGGGTGATGGGGCGATCGAGGACGCCTTGGGTTTGGTAGGCGAAGCGGTTGGTGGGTTGGAACTGGTTGGGGAATTGCATGGGGGGGCTCCTTTGCAAGTGAGACAAATGAATTTGGCAGAGGGTAGAGGCTGTACTGCCGATCTATAAACAGCACAGCTCAACCAATTTGGGGGGATTAGAAATTAAGCAAATCGTTGCCATGGACGAAGGAGATCTGTTGATCACCGGCTACAGCTATCCATTGGTTGTAGCCCATATCCCAGGCTTCGCCTGTAATGGTGACTTGGGCACCAACTTGCAAGTCAGTAATGACGTTGCCTGCAAAGCCATAGCCTGAACGCAGGGGCGTCGCATTAATGACAACAGCCGAGTGATATTGGCTTGGACTCAAGGGAATCATTTCCCCGATGCGATAGCCTTCGGTCCAGGTGGCGTTAGGGCAAATATCTGTTACGAAGGGTGGTGGTTGTACTTCTGTTGAAATGATCTGGGCCACGGTGGGTGGCACCATTGCGAAACAAACGGTGAGGCCAAGGCAAGTTGCTTTCATCATGGGGTGCTCGCTGAACTCGATATGAGGCCAGTTTGCGAAAAAAGCCAGATTTTTTCGAGGAATGTTGGGTGCTTTAAGGGACACGTTTGCAGAAACTTTGACCGAAACCCTCAACGGACACAATTACAAGCATTTCAGCGATTGGGAGGTTTGTGGAAAGATCGAATATCATCGACGCAGGAGCGGGAACGTTCCCTTAACTTTCCGATTTTCCTGAGTCGTCATCTACCCCCAACCCGCCATGAGCAAGCGTCAACGCAGCGTTGTCTTAACAGAGCGCGGTTTAGAACGGTTAGAAGAGGCGATCAGAGCAGTTGAGGTAGAGCGCGGTGGACGCTTCACCCACGAGCAGCTCGAAAGACGCGTTCAAGAACGCTCTGATTTTCGAGACAGCCTCACCAGCAAGACCATTAGCAAAATTAGGCGGCAGATACCTGTTCAAGTCGGTTCTATACAGGTACTTTTCCAAACCTTTGACTTAGAACTCAAAACCACTGACTATGGCCTGCCTGAGGCATCGGCACAGGTTGAAACCCAGCCAACCCAACCGGACAAGCGCTCAACGCCCAAAATTGACTGGGGCGAAAAGCCAGATACGGCGATTTTCTTTGGGCGTGCAGAGGATTTGGCGACGCTGAACCAATGGGTGATGGCTGAGCAGTGTCGAGTGGTGACATTGCTGGGTATTGGGGGTATTGGCAAAACCTCTCTGGCAGCAAAACTAGCGGATCAGATTTACGACCAATTCGACTATGTGATTTGGCGCAGTCTACGAGAAGCGCCGCCCCTGGATGAGATTTTGGTGCGGTTGATTCAGTTTCTCTCTGACCAACAGGAAACGGAAATCAACCTACCCAGCCGTTTAGGCGAACGCATTATTCGCTTGCTGCACTACCTGCGAGAGCATCGTTGCCTCTTGGTACTAGATAACTTGGAATCGATCTTGCAGGCGGAGTTAGCAGGACAATTTCGAGAAGGTTATGAAGGATATGGCGAATTAATCCACCGAATTGGTGAGGCAGAGCATCAAAGTTGCTTACTACTGACTAGCCGCGAATGCCCTCGTAATTTAGCCCTGATGGCAGGAGAGCAGTTGCCCGTACGGTTGTGGTCAATAGGGGGTATTGACTCTAAATCTGGGCAGGAAATTCTGAAAGCGAAGGGATTGGACTTAGACGAGGCCACTTCTCAAGGACAGGAACTGATTCGCCGCTACAGCGGCAACCCCCAGGCATTACATTTGGTGGCGACTGCGATTCAGCGAGAGTTTTTGGGCGATGTGGATAACTTTTTGGAGGAGGAGGGCACGGCAGTTGAGGACGTGCAAAGTCTGTTAGAGCAACATCTGAGCCGTCTTGCGATCCTGGAGCGTTCCATTTTGTTCTGGTTGGCGATTAATCGGGAACCAGTGGGTTTGGATGACCTGATGGAAGACTTGCTGCCGCCGGTGACGAAGCAAGAGATGCGGAGAGCTTTGAGAGGACTTACTGATCGCTACCTGATAGAAAGGGTGGGCAAGCAGTTCACTCTGCAAAACGTGATCATGGAGTTTGTCACTGATCGCTTCATTGAGCAAATCAGTCAAGAGTTGGAAACTCAGCAGTTCGACATTTTTCATACCCATGCTCTAAACAAGGCTACTTCTAAGAACTATATACGACAAAGTCAAACTAGATTAATCGTCGAACCAATTTCAAATTCTTGGAAAAAGAAAAAACTGCCTGAAGAAAATATCTTAAATACTCTGAAATCACAAACAAAATACTCAGAAAGTTATTCGATTGGCAATTTCATCTCTATTCTCATTCATTTAGGATTACCTCTAAATCAACATGAATTTTCTAACACTGTCATAAGACAAAGATGCTTCAAAGGGGAAATCTCTGCGACATCAACTTTTCTAACTGTCAATTTATAAATTCAGAATTCAGCCACGATTTTGGCTTTCCTCATGTTATAGATTTTTGCCCAAATGGCAAATTATTAGCAGTAGGTGACTCAAACTCCGAGATTACTTTATGGCGAATTTCAGATGGTCAAAGTTTAAAGATTAAACACGATTCACCAAATTGGGTTAGGACGCTTACCTTCAGCCCGGATGGGCAATTTCTCGCCAGTAGTAGTGATGAAACTATTAAAATTTTCGATATCAATACACTACAAATTTCAACTATCCTACATGGACACAAAAGCCGAGTTAGATCAGTAGTATTTAGCGCTGACGGTAACTTTTTAGCCAGTGGAGGCTCCGACAAGGAGATTCGGTTATGGGAAACCAGAACCTGGCATTGCCTCAGTATTCTTAAAGGCCATTCAAGCAGAATTACATCATTGGCCTTTGACTCATCCATCAATCTTTTAGCTAGCGGAAGCTATGACAAGAAAATTCGAATTTGGGACCTAAAAACGAACGAATGTCTGTCCATAATTGAAGGTCATCAGGGGTGCATAAATTCGATTTCTTTCAGTCCAACCTCTCCAGTCATAGCTAGTTCAGGGTCGGACAAGACTATTCGATTATGGAATTCGAATACTTATGAGTGCTTTCATATTTTTGAAGGGCATGAGAAAGCTGTGAACTCCATTGTTTTCAGTTCAGATGGCAAAATCATGGCTAGTGCCAGTCATGACACAGCCATTCGTATTTGGAGCTTGGAAAATTTAAGATGTATAAATATATTGAATGGTCATAAGTTTGGTGTCACATCTATTTGCATTGATGCAAATAGTAAAGTGCTCGCTAGTTGTGGTTTTGACGATATAGCAGTCGCCAATTGCATTAAGACATAAGCTAGAAGCATTTCCCATCTCCGGTGAGTGCCATG
>JAQCKL010000594.1 GCA_027592485.1 Cyanobacteriota bacterium | reverse complement strand
TGTTTGAAGGAGTCGGCGGGGCTGTTGGGTTGGGAATGGGGGTTGCCGCCCGTGGCGATGGAGCAGCATGAGTGACAACCTGGGATGGCGCGGCACTGGCAAGGCCAGCGGGCAAGAGGCTCAGTAAGGTCACCTCCAGCCAGAGGCGCGGCTGGGTGGTGTTTTTGATCTGCACCTCGGCTTCCCGCAAGCGGGTTTGCCCTGCCAAGAGGGTCGAGATCTCGATGGATTGGCCGAAACTTTGCATCGCTGCCCAGGTGGGGGGCGTCACCGCCACCAGGTCACCACGACTGGCGGCGGTTTTGGCAATCAGCAGGTCGCGGTAGAACCCCGCCAGATTTTGCAGCACAATCAGTGGCTCACGGCCCCGATCCATGAGTTTGCGGGCCTGGTCGAGGACGGTGACGCTGTCATTGGTGGCGATCGCCTCCGTCAAGGCCAGCAAATCCTGCTCGGGTACCGCCCCCACCAAATCCCAAACTTTTTCGACGGTGACTGGCGGCACCAACAAACTCAGTTGGTCCAGCAAACTCTCGGCATCCCGCAGCCCCCCTTGGGCTACCTGGGCCACCAGCCGCACCGCCTCGGGGGTGATGTCAATGGTTTCTTTTTCGACGATGAATTGGAGATGACTCACCATCGCTTCTAACGGAATCCGCCGAAAGTCAAACCGCTGACAGCGGGAGATAATCGTCGGCAACACCCGTTGGGGATCGGTGGTGGCCAGCACAAAAATCACCTGGTCCGGCGGCTCTTCTAAGGTCTTCAGCAACGCATTGAACGCGGCGGTGCTGAGCATGTGGCAGTTGTGAACCAACAATCCGTTGGCGACAAAGTTGTGGTTATCAGCCACCTCAATGTCATAGACGGGCTCAGCCCCAGCGGGGCGGACAGATACGACCGCCTCCAAATTTGTAGTCCATGGCGGGAATGGCATATCGTTGCAGGGCCGAGAGCCAGTCTCGGGCGGCATTAGCTCCCATGGAGACGTAGGCGTACTGCTGGCCCGAGGCGCGAGTGTAGGATTTTGCCTTGGCCGAATAGCCCAAGGTGGTGAGCCAGTCAGCAATGAGCTGGTTTTCCTCGACAGAAAACCCTTCTGTATGGAATTGGATTTGGGGGCTTCCTTGGGGGCTAAGGCTGAGGGAGCCGTCATCCATGTACCACCAGGCCATGCCTTCCTCGGAAATTTGGGATAGCCATTGGTGGGAGACGGACTTTTGTCCGTTGTCTGGTCGGACGCAACTGAAAACGGCTCGGAGATCGGGGTGGCAAGCGGTACGACAGCACACCGAGGACTCTCCATATCCTTGGTTGGCAGACGCCCATAGTTTGGGTTGCAGGGGGCCGAGGCGGGAGGCTTTGTACTCCAGCCAGTCTTGCTGTTGCTGGCCGTGGGTCCAGGCCAATCGGGGAAATCGACTGTGGGGGTTGGGATAAGTGATTGACCCGTCTCCCAAGAGCGTGCCGTAGATAAGGCCGAGGTGTTCAAGGGAGAGGGTGCCAGCGGCATCCAGGTATTTCTGGGTTCTGAGCTGCCAATTGCCGTGGCCCTTCTTGAAGGGGTGCCTTTGCCAGTAGGACTGAATGCTGCCGATCCCTTTTCCCTTTTGTTGCAGAAACTCCGGGATACCCAACTTTTCGCCGCATCCACACTGGCAGCAGGGTCGAAGCGGCTCTGCTTGCGCAAGGATATCGTCGAGGCTGTAAGGCTTTTGACCGTAGGTGTTGCCCTTGAACTGGTGACCTCTAACAAAGCGGCGCGGGCGTCTATCGGTGCCAACTTTGTTGATGAGCGTCCCGCAGCCACAGGCGCAGGGGATAGTATCTTGACTCCTGTCTTGATGTCCTTGGCGGCGACCCATCCCTGCTCTGTCCTAATCAGATGATTGCCAGTACACCTGATCTTACGATGCGTGGTTTGGATTTCCAAAATGTCCCGTGTTCCCTGGTCGAGCCAGCGCAGCACGGGCTTAAACTCCCAGGCACCCAATTTATCGTCATAGCTCAGGACTTGCTGACCTTGGATCTGAGGATCATCAATCCTCATCAGGCCCTTTTGCGTGAGTACCTGGGCATCGCCAGTGAGGCACTCGTCAATAACGTAGACCTTATAGCGGCACTGCACGGGGGCAAACTGTGCCCGCTCAATGAGTTCGCGGATGTTATCAACGCCGGTGTTGCTGGCGGCGTCAATTTCAACGATGTCTAATACGGAGCCGTTGTTGATGCCGGTGCAGACATCGCACTGGCCGCAGGGTTGGGCGGTGGGGTCGGGGGCGCTGAGGCAGTTGAGGGATTTGGCGAGGATGCGGGCGCTGGAGGTTTTGCCGGTACCACGGGGGCCACAAAACAGGTAGGCGGGGGCGATGCGGCGCTGTTCTAGGGCGCTGGTGAGGGTGGTGGCGATCGCGTCTTGCCCCACCAATTCGGTGAAGGTTTGGGGGCGGTATTTGTGGTGCAGCGGTTCGTAGGCCATAGCTCTAAGATACCGGGGGAATGGGCTCGGCACAGTCAATACAGGTGTATTGATTGTATCGGGCGGGTCAAGTCTGGCGGGTAGGGCTATAAAGGGAAGGAACCGCCCAGCTAGCTATTCCCACCAGATGTCTGCGGAATTCACAGATCGGCTACTGCTTTTTGACCAATTGGCCGCGTTGCCGAGCGATCGCTTTGAGAGGATGTTTGAAAAGTCGGTCTTGAAGTAATAAAAGCTCTCAGGGTATAAGTTGCGACAAGT
>JAQCKL010000028.1 GCA_027592485.1 Cyanobacteriota bacterium | reverse complement strand
ATGGCGATGGTCTCCGACCGGCCCTTGGCCATCGCCCAACTGCTGACGACGGATGGCCAGGGATTCTAAGTACAGGGGTTCGGCTTCCCCATAGCGGCCTTGGTCATGGTATAGCTCTGCCAGGTTGTTGAGGCTTTGGGCGACATCAGGATGGCGATGGTCTCCGACCGGCCCTTGGCCATCGCCCAACTGCTGACGACGGATGGCGAGGGCTTCTAGATGGCGGGGTTCGGCTTCCCCATAGCGCCCCTGGGCTCGATACAGCTCTGCCAGGTTATTGAGGCTGGTGGCGACAAAGGGATGGCGATCACCCAACTGCTCACGGTAGATGGCCAGGGCTTCTGTGGCGAGGGGAATCGCTTCGCCATAGCGACCGGCTTGGTAGAGGTCAATAGCTTGCTGGCTCAGGGTGTAGGCTTGCTGCAAAGCGCTACTAACCCTAGGACTGGAAACCGGATCGTTAGGTCTTGGAAAATCAGTCGTTGATGAATTGTGCTGGGCAAGGGCGGTGCTCGACCCAGCACCGAGCACCATTGCCAGAGTGAGGCTTGCCAATCGGTACCGTTTTGTGACCATACTTTCCCCGCCCCTTCAATTGCGTGCAACTTGATCGACTTCTCTCGTGCCCAGACTCCGGCGGGGCACAGCTACAGGAGGCTCTGCCGCCACTATCGGCAGCAGCTCACGGCAGAGCCTGGGAGCGAGGCTTGTCGGTGAGTCGGTTTTGTCCTGTCATGGTTGCCCTCATCTGTCATTGCATCTGTCATTGCCTAGGGGTCTCTACTTCTAAGCTCCCCAAGCCGATTCACCCCCAGCACGACCCTGGTGCCCAGACGCCACCATCGCCTTAGGGACCGGGTGCTTTGACAGCACCCGGTCCCTAAGGTTAGGCCGATCAACTCTCCACCATTGGCGGCAGAGCCGCAGGGACAGCACCCCAGGCAGAGCCTGGGAGCGAGGCATGACGGTGAGGGAGCGAGGCAAAACCTTCCAGGGGCAAGCAGCGATTAGGGTGAGAGCAAACCTTTCTGCGGTAAGTCGCCCATGGCTACCATCACCATTGATGGGCCAGACGAGCTTTCAGAACAGTTATAGCGCTGGCCCCTTTGCTGAGGACATCTAGGATCGCGCTGATGCCTAGCGCAGCAGCAAAGTGATTCGCAGTCTTGTCCTAAGCGGACTGACGACGGCCATACAGCACCTGGGCGGCCTACCCTAATTATTGCTGCAATGCTTGCAGTACCCCCCATTACCCGCCGGGGTTTATTGACCTAATCTTGTGAGGTGCCGCCCCAAGAAATTGCCCCGCCAGGGAACGCGGTACCATAGCAAAACTTTCCTGGTCTGATTCCTTAATTAATGGCCCGCTTTACCCTCAATTCCTTCCGGGCACGGTTGAATATCTCTCGGCTGGCGATTCAGCATTCAACCCTGACGGTGTGCTGCTGGATCGCGATCGCCGTAGCGGGTCTCTTTGCCTTCAGCACCTTAAAGTACGCCCTCTTTCCCGACATTACTTTTCCGGTGGTGGTGGTCAATGCCAGCGCCCCCCTCACCACCGCCCTCGATAGTGAAACCCAACTCACCCTTCCCCTAGAGGAACAGCTCCAGGTCCTCGCGGGGCTGGACGAGATCGCCTCCACCACCTCGGCGGGGCGGACGGTGATCACCCTGAATTTTGCCGTGGGCACATCGTTGGCTGAGACCACTGCGGCGGCGGAAGCGGCGATCGCCCAGGCCGACCTGCCCGCCGAGACCACCTTCGACGTGATTCCGCTCAACCTCAACGAAGCGGCGGCGGTGAGCTATGCCCTCTCCAGCGAAACCCTCACCCTAGCGGCCCTCGCCGATGTGGCCGAAGCGGAAATTTTGCCCCAACTGCGGGACATTGATGGGGTCTTAAGGGCCGATCTGCTGGGGGTCGGGACGCGATCGGTCGTCGCCCAAGGGGATGCCGAACCCAACTTCTTGGCTGATTTGCAAAATCCCCCCACCCTGATTCGGTTTGATCGCCAGGACGCCCTGGCGGTGCAGGTGGTGAAGCAGGGCAAGGCCAACACCCTAGAGGTGGTGGATCGGGTAGAGGCCGCTGTGCAAGGGATCCAAGCCGATTTGCCAGAGGTGCAGCTCACCCTCGCCCTCACCCAGGCCGACTATATCCAAGCCGCCACCCAGGCCACCATTGACTCCCTGCTGGGGGCGATCGTAATTGCCGTGCTGGTGATTTTTGGCTTTCTGCGCAGTTGGCGGGCCACCTTGATTACCGCCCTGGCCATCCCCCTGTCGCTGCTGGGCACCTCCATCGTCATGGCCATTTATGGCTTCAACTTAGAGACCATTACCCTGCTGGCTTTGGCCCTGGTGATTGGCATCATTGTGGATGACGCCATCGTTGAAATCGAAAATATCGTCCGCCATATGGAGCAGGGGGCTAGCCCCCACCAAGCCGCCCTGATCGCCACGGAAGAAATTGGCCTGACGGTGTCGGCTTCCACCCTGACCATCGTGGCGGTGTTTTTGCCGGTGGCGTTTATGGGGGGCACCGTGGGGCAGTTTTTCAAGCCCTTTGGCCTGACCATCTCAGCATCGGTGTTGATTTCGCTGCTGGTGGCCCGCACCCTCACCCCGGTGCTGGCGGTTTACTGGCTGCGGGCTCGCCATTTAGGGCAGCCGTCCTCCGGTCAAGATGCCTTGCCCACCTCCGGGCTAGAGCGCAACTACAGTGGGCTGTTGCAATGGGCGTTGTCCCACCGTGGCCTGGTGGTGGGGCTGGCGATCGCCAGCTTCCTGGCCGGGATTGCGATCATTCCGCTGATTCCCCAGGGGTTTATTCCCCAGCTGGATCGCGGCGAGTTTTATCTCAACTACACGGTGCCCCTGCCCGAGATGCCGGACGCGGCACAGTTGCTTGAGCAGGCCCGATTGTCTGGGCAAGGGCAGCCCGAGTCACTGGATGGGGCGCTGGATGGAGACTCCGATGGGGCGAACTTGGTCCCAGACCAGGCTCCCCTAGACCTCGGCCCCTTACCCGATGCCGATCTGCCCAGCACTTTACCCAGCGCTGTGCCCAGCACTTTGCCCAGGGACCCCAGGGGGGCAATCCTGGCCCAAGCCCTCGCGGATGCCGAGCCCCTGGAAGCCCAGGTTTTCCAATTGCCGGAGGTGACGTCGGTGCTGACCACCGTGGGTGGACGGGGCCAACCCAACCAGGGTAGTCTCTACATCAAGCTGCGGCAGGATCGCGATCGCGACACCGCTGCCATCCAAGCCCAACTGCGGCAAGATTTACCCACCCTAGACGGCATCGTCACCAGCGTTGAGGATGTGCAATTTGTCGATATCGGCGGCGAAAAACCCCTGCAGGTGGTCCTCCTCGGGGAGAATTTGGATCGCCTCCAACAGGCGGTCACCAAAATCAAGGCTGAGATTGAAACAATCCCTGGGTTTGCCGACATCCGCATTTCTGGCGAAGCCAACACCGCCGATGAGACGGTAGAAATCACCCGTCGCAACGGCCAGCGGGTGGCCTACATCAGCGCCAACCTCACTGAGGGTAAGGCCCTAGGGGATGCCACCAATCAGGTGGTGGCGATCGCCCAGGCCGTGATTCCGTCCGACATTCGGATTGATCTGAGGGGCGACTCCGCCCGCAGCGGTGAGGTGCTGGGGAGCTTCGGCAAAACCCTGCTCTTGGCGGTGGGCTGCATGTTGACGGTGTTGCTGATTCCCTTTGGTCGGTTGCTGGAACCGGCGGTGGTGGGATTGACCTTGCCCCTGTCGGTGGTGGGGGCGATGCTGGCCCTACTGGTCACCCGGAGCGACTTCGGCATGGTCTCGCTGTTGGGGTTGCTATTTTTGCTGGGACTGCTGGATAAAAATGCCCTGCTGTTGATGGACTACGCCAACCAGTTGCGGAGATCGGGGCTGCAGCGCACCGATGCCATTTTGAAGACGGGGCTGGTGCGGCTGCGACCGATTTTGATGACCACGGCTTCGACGGTGCTGGGGATGACCCCCATTGCCCTGGGGTTGGGGGCTGGGGCGGAGCTACGGCAACCGATGGCGGTGGCGATCATTGGCGGCTTGCTCACCTCGACCCTGTTGAGTTTGATTGTGGTGCCGGTGTTTTACAGTCTGTTGGAAGACGGCTGGAATCGACTCGTCCGCCGTTCCCCGAAGGGGCATGCTCCGGCCCAAGAGGGATAGAGAACCCAATCCCCGGAGGCTAATCTCGCCCTCAGGTTCAGACAAATTCGACCTTTGGGGAATGGACGCGGTCCAGCGCCCTGACTAAGGTGGGCGAACATCCATAGTGAGGATTGCCTGTGGTAGATGCCGGACGCGATCGCCCGCTTGACCACCTGGGGCAAGGGATTGCGTTTCCCCTAGGGGTGACGGTGCAGGGGGGGCTAAAGCTCAGCGCGACCGAACGCAACTTAGAAGACAGCATCCGCATCATTTTAGGCACCAGTTTAGGGGAGCGCATCTATCGCCCTGACTTTGGGTGCCGCCTGTCCGAGCTCGTCTTTGCCCCACTCAATACCCAGACCCTTCTCCTGATTCGCCTCTATGTCGAGGAGGCCTTGATCAAATGGGAACCCCGAATCACCGTGCTCGAAGTCCGCACCGATCCGGATCCGGTGCGGGGTCGAGCCGATATTGAAATTCATTATCGCCCTAAGGCCAGTCATGACAGCCGTAGTCTGGTATATCCTTTCTACTTGCTGCCCCCTAGTGAGGCGTCGTAGAGATGGATGTCTCGTTTCTGCCGAATTTACCCAAATCTGACCTAGACGATCGCACCTTCCAGGAACTGGTGGAAGAGTGCATTTTGCGCATTCCCCGCTATTGCCCCGAGTGGACCAACTACAACCCCTCGGATCCGGGCATCACCCTAGTCGAACTGTTTGCCTGGTTGACCGACCAGATGTTGCTGCGGTTTAACCAGGTCCCCCGGCGCAATTACGTCACCTTTCTAGAAATGCTAGGGATTCGGCTGCAGGCCCCAGTGCCCGCCCAAACCGAAATCACCTTCTACCTCTCTGCCTCCCTAGATAACCCCTATACCATCCTGGCAGACACAGAAATTGCCACGGAACGCAACGAGGTTGATGAAGCCGTCGTCTTCAGCACCGATCAGGGGCTAACCCTGGGCATTCCGACCATTCGCAACTTTTTGACCGCGCTCACGGCGGGCACCCAACCCCAGGACTTGCGCGATCGCTTTGCCAATCTCTGGACCCAAGAGGCCAATGGGGAATGGCAAGGTCGGGAGCAGCCCGTTTTTCAGGAACAGCCCGAAACCGGCAACTGCTTTTACCTTGTGTTTGAACCGGACGCGGCCCTCGACGGGACGGTCATTGCCCTCACCCTGCAAGGGGAACCCGCTGGCTCTACGGGTATTAACCCCGATTATCCCCCCCGCCGCTGGGAAGCATGGGATGGCACGACTTGGCAGCCGATTTTGCGCCAAGAACAGGATGACGGCACCCGTGGCTTTAGCTTTGAGGATCCGGATCAGCCCGATGAAGGCCCCGGTGTCCGCGAAGCCGATGTGATTTTGCACCTGCCATTACAATGGCCCGCCACCTATTTCAGTTCCTATCAGGGACGATGGTTGCGGTGTGTCTATACCCAACCTGAGGGGGATCAATCGGGCTATCGCCGCTCCCCCTATTTATCAGGCCTGGCGGCGCGGACCATTGGGGGTACAACCACGGCCAGTCAATGCACCGTCATCCGGGATGAATTGCTGGGGGAAAGCGAGGGTACCCCTGGCCAATCCTTTCAGCTGCAGGCCAGCACGATTTTGCCCCGCCGAGAAGGGGAACAGCTCCTGGTTATTCCCCCCGTGGGGTTACCCCAACTGTGGCAAGAGGTGTATGATTTTGCCGACTCTGGCCCTGAGGATCTCCACTATGTGATTGACTCCATGACCGGGCAGGTGCAGTTTGGTCCCCTGATTCGGGAGGCGGCACAGATTCGGGAAACCACCCGTCTACGGCATCGGCAGCAGATGGGGGGGCGCATGATTGAGGCGGCGGAAACGGCGGCGGTGGAATCCCAGCAGCGGCAGTATGGCAAAATCCCCGCTCGGGGATCGGTCCTACGGATGCAAGCCTACCGGACCGGCGGCGGCCAACGGGGCAATGTGCAGGCATCCTCTATTTCGGTTTTGAAGTCGGCGGTGCCCTATGTCAACTCGGTGATCAACCATGTGCCAGCGATCTCTGGGACCGATGGTGAAACCTTAGAAGAGGCCGTCATTCGGGTGCCGCGCCTGTTGCGTACCCGCGATCGCGCCGTCACCCCCGAGGACTTTGAAACCCTCACCCTCCAAGCCAGTCGCGGGGTGGCTCGAGCCCATTGCCCCAAGGACTCGATTTACCAACCCGATGCGGGCACCGTGGTGGTGCGGGTGGTGCCAGCGGTCAACACCCGTCCCTTGGACACGGGTGAGGGCCTGCAACCCCGCCAATTTGAGTTGAGCGATTCCCTGCGGCAGGAGGTGCTGGGGTTCCTCGACGAGCGTCGCCTGTTGGGCATCCAGGTCCAACTGCAGGAACCGGATTACGTCGGGGTGGCGGTCCAGGCGGAAGTGGGGGTCGAGCCCGCCTATGGGAACCCCCAGGCCCAGCAAGCCTTGGTTGAGGCGTTGCAAATCCAGCTCTATCGATTTTTAAACCCAATTACGGGGGGGCTAGAGGGCAAGGGCTGGCCCTTTGGGGCACCGGTGTATAAGTCAGATTTGATTGCCCTATTTCAGCAGACCGCTGGGGTCCGTTATTTGGGGGCTGTCCTGGTGTTTGAGCTGCGCCGTCAAGACCGGAGTTGGGTGCGCACCTTAGCCCCCAACGATACGGTCTACCCAGGGCCAGTCGGGTTGGTGTGCTCCTGGAGCGATCGCTTCCTGCGATCCGGGCACACCATCAGCATCGTTAGTTAAGGGGTTGTCATGCTATCCATGACCCTGACGCCGATGCAGCTGCCCATCGCAGCGCCACCCCCCCCCAGCTTTCAGGGCACCGCCCTTGATCTACCCCTAGAAGGCTTACCCCAGGGATGCTGCTTACGGCTCTCCCCTGGGGAACCCAGCGAGCTGGTTGTGCAAGTTCACAATGACCGAAACCAGACCCTAGCGGTGCGCCTCAGGATCGGGGGGAACGTGCCCCAGGCTTGGTGTCGCATCGGTTTAGAAGGGAATTCGCTGCCGCCCAAACGGCAGATGGATGCCGTGGTGTACTTCGAGATTCCGGCCGATTATTTTGAACAGCGGCCCCTCAAACCGGGGGAGTCCCTGCAGCTCGACTACGAGGGCAAGGTGGTGCTGGAGGGGCTAGAGCCAGAGTCCGGCCAGATCCTCTGGCAGTCATCGGCACCCTTTACCTTGATGGTGCGCCCCCACAGCCTTTACCCCAACTTTTTGCCGGATATTTATAAGGAGGTGGATTTTATTGGTCGGTTGTTGGTTATCTTTGAGCAGACCTTCGAGCCTGCGGTCCAAGCCATGGATGTCCTCTGGGCACATTTGGATCCGTTAACGGCTCCGGTCACCCTGCTGCCGTTTCTGGCGCACTGGGTGGGTTGGGAAGGATTGCCCCAATGGCCTTTACCCCAACAACGCCGCCTGATTCGCCAGGCCATGGAGATTTATCAGTTTCGGGGCACCCGCCGGGGGCTGCGTCTGTATCTGCATCTCTATACCGGTCTGCCCCTGGATGATGCCGATACCCCCGATGGCGATCGCGCGATCGCCATTGAGGAAATTTTTACGCGGGGATTTGTCTTGGGCGGCGCGACCTTGGGGGCTGATGCCGTGCTCGGGGGGGGGCGTCCCTACCACTTCCAAGTTCGACTACGGCCCCCAGCCCATCACCCGATTGATGAAGCTTTAGTGCGAACCATCATCGAACAGGAGAAACCGGCGTTTTGCACCTATACCCTAGTGGTTGAGCCTCGCTAAGTTATACCTATTCTGGGCCTATCGATAATCTGGGCCTGCCTATTCCTGGGATCCTTTTAAGCGTTTGCTGCTATGCCTGATACCCATCCCTTTCCCGCCCCCGTGCCGTTCACGCGTTTGCAGATCAGTGATGGTTTGTTGATGACAGCGGATCTCTGGACCCAGGCCCATGAGTATCACCGCCAGCGCCAAAATTTTTATTACCAAGCGCTGTTCCAACCGGGCATTATCTGGGGGTTAGGGATCGCGGTCATCCCGGCCCCGGCCACCGTTGACGCCCGTTACCGCGATCAGCGGTGGGTCCAGCTCCAGCCGGGGGTTGCCATCGATCGCGACGGCAACCCCATCGTCGTCCCCCACACAGAATCCTTCCATCTCCAGTCTGAACCGGCCCTAGGCATGGTCGAGACGGTGGTTTTGGTATTGCGATATTCCGACCCGACGGAGCGCAGTGGCGGTGGCAGCAATCCCATGGGCCAACCGGAAACCTTTTCCCTGGTCGAAACGACCGCTCCAGAACCCGAAGATATTGAACTCTGCCGCATTAATATCCAGGGGGGTAAGGGGGCAATCTCAACCCCAGAGGATGTGCTGTCGCCAGGGATTAACCAGGTTGACTTGCGCTATCGCCTCCGAGCCCAAGGCACCACCCAGGCCCAGATCCAGACAGCCTATGGATTGCCGAGCAACGATGAGGCCGCGCGTCAGTTAGCGCAAAGTCTGGTCGGTCTTGGTCAGAGTTTGGTTGGCCTCTACCCCCAGTTGGCGGCAGCGCCCCCCCAGCCCTTAGTGACCGCCGCAGACACCGGGGCCGTGGCTTGGGATTGGGTCTACCTGCCCGCTGATATGCTCGCCCGATTGTCCCCCGATGAGCTGGGCACCCTCAGCCAACAGCTCCACCAGGGGGGGACCGTGGTGGTGGCCTTTGACCTAGAGTCTACCCCGCTGACCGATCTGTACCCCCTAGAGCAAGAGCTACAGGCCGCCCTTAAGGCGGCTCAACAGGAGGGCCTGCCAGCCTCTCTGCAATCGTCGTTAATCCAGGAATACCAAGCGGTACAAGGCAACATTGCCCAGCAAGTGGCCTTGGCCTTTCAGCCCTTGAATACCTTGGCGGCGACCCTGGGGTATCCCCTGCAGGGCATGGGAATGGTTGCGTCCAGCCATCCCCTGCGCCATCATCCCTTCCTGTTTGCCGGTTGGCCGGTGATTGATGGCTATCCCCTCCAGGTCAGGGCTTGGGGGGGGCTAGTCGGGGTCTTGGGTCCCCTGGCTGCGGCCTGGACCTTAGATGCGAATTTGCAGCGATCGCGCGAAACCCTGCGCACCGCCCAAGAATTCGGCATTAACCTCATGCACTATGCCCAGCATCGCCGCCACCTGAGCCGCTTGCAAGCCCCAGACCCAGACGCCACTGCCCGGCTTGAAACCGAGACCGACAGCCTCCAAAATCGCCTTTCTGGGGAGTGACCGAACCGATGCTCACCGAATCCTTAACCACGACCCTCTCCACCGAGGTCCTCACCTATCACCCTGAGGGTCCCCCGGTTAGCTTTGAGGTCACCGTTCACAACATTAGTCGCACCTTTGCCAGCTTTCAGTTGGAACTGTCTGCTGCTGGGGCCGATGCCCAGGCCGCCCCCACCTGGTACCGGGTCGCCCCCGAAGTCTCCTCTAAAATTCCCGCCGGAGCCCGCACCCGCTTTCAAGTGGACCTGCTCGCAATTCCCCCGGTGCCGAGTGGCTTTACGGGCACGATGAATTTAAACGTGCGGGTCTTTTCCCTAGAGCTCCGCAATGAAGATCGGCGGGTGTTGCGCTTAGTGATCGAGGGCAGCAGTCGCTTGCCCCCCCGATTGGTGATGCCCAATCGCAACTTCCAGACCTACCCCAGCAGCACCGTAGAAATTCCCCTGCAGGTTCAAAACCTGAATCGTCAGGCCGTGGATGTGACCCTGGCCCTCCAGGGGCTGCCCCTGGCTTGGTTGCCCGATGGGGCCGAGAAGCAGCTCCATCTCCCGGCGGGTAAAGAAGTAGATGTGCAGTTTGTCTGTCAGCTGCCCCAACCCGCCATGGCGGCCAAGGGCAGCTATAACCTGCTGATTGAGGCGACCCAGGCCCAAACCATGGCGGTGCAGACTGAGGCCACCCTCACGGTCTTGCCCCAGGGCCATGTGGTGCTCAGTTGCGATCGCCCCCAGGCCACCTTACCCCCAGAGCCGCGACGGTGGCGGAACCCAGCGGTGGCGATTGCGACCTACGATTTGCAGGTCAGTAATCAAAGCAACGGCAACCAGCAGGTGCAAACGACGGTTGCCTATGAGGATCGTCGGGAGCAACAACGGTTAGAGGCCGCTATGGCCGCCGCAGACGCGGGTGCTGCCGCTGCGGAAGCGGTCATTCCGTCACCGGCAGACCCCTTAGCCGCTGAGGGGGCGGCCCTAGCGGCCATCGATGACCTAGCGGCGACCCCTTGGCGGCCCCAATTGATGGTAGCGCCCGCCGATCGCCCCCTAGAGCCAGGGGGCATGGCACCATTGACCCTAACGGTAGGTCGGCGATTGCCCTGGTTGGGGTGGCCCCGGCGGCAGCGCCTTGAGGTGCAGGGGGCTTTAGGCGACCCCACGGTGGAATTTCGCCAAGCCCAACAGACGTTAGAGCTAGAAGTATTCCCGATCATTCCCTTCTGGCTGCAAATCTTTAGCAGTGTGACCGGGGTCTTGCTGGTGCTGCTGCTGTGGTGGCTCTATGCCAACCAGGGGCACCGAGGCACGATCAATAGCTTGCGGTTTAGTGGCCAAGGGGAAGAGCTGCTCAGTGCCTCTGATGATCAGAGCTTGCGGCGCTGGCGGGTGGACAATCGCGAGATTACGGGCCGCCGCCAACTGATTCGCACCGATAAGGCGGTGCGGGTGGCCCAGTACCGCCCGGTCGACAATAACCAACTGTGGGCTGGGTTTGAAAATGGCGATATCCAGGGGTGGGATTTACTCCTCAATCGCGAATACACCCTCTCCTTTAATAAGGACGATCGCATCTTTGATTTAGCCTTGCCCTACCAGGGCAAGTCTTTGCTGAGTGGTCACGGGAGTGGACTGGTTTTAGAGTGGGACATTACCCCCGGTCAGACACCCCTGACCCAAAGCCAGCCCCAGCGCGGTTTTGAGCTGGGCTTTGCGATTCAGTCCATGGCCTTGGTGGGATCGGGTCAGCGTCATTTGGCCGTGGCGGGACGGTTTAACCGGTTAGTGCTCCTTGACCTAGAGGCGGGGGTGATTCAACCCTTTAGCAATTACCCCAGTGGGGACGGCAATGAATACATCCTGGATGTGGCCACGGCGGCGGATAAACCGGACTTGCTGGTGGCGGCGGATAATCAGGGCCGGATGAGTGTGTGGGACGTGAGCAATTGCCTCCCCGCCGCCAAGGGCATCAATGGAGAGGGGACAGGGACTTTATCTGGCCAGCCCTGTGAGCTGATTGACGATTGGCTGACCGGCCATGGGGGACTGCCGGTGCGCAGTGTGGCCCTGAGTGCCGATGGCTGTTATTTGGTGAGTGGAGGCGATGATGGCCGGGTGATGCTGTGGCCCCTCAACAGTAAGGGACGGCGACGATCCGATGCCCAAGAAGGCCAGCGCCTCAGGAATGTCCGTCGGCCCGTGACGGCGGTTGATGTGTTGCAGACGCCCCGCCGGTTATTGGTGGCCTATGGGCTCGAAAATGGTTGGGTGAAGGTGCGATCGCGGGCCATTCGCGCTACTAACCTACCCCCCGGCGAATGCAGCACCAGTTCTCCCTAGGCCCCTGGCAATTATTGATTAGCCCATCTTTACAGACCTGATATCAGCCCGGATTAAATCGCAGCTCCATCGCCCCCTATGACCGACCCCCCCGCAACTCGCCGGGAGCCCTTCCCTCCTAATACCGCCAGCCCAGATAGCATGACGGCGTTGCTAGGGTTGCCCGATCGTCAACGGCAATTGATGATTTGGATGCTGCGCCAGGGGACCGTCAACTTCCGGGCGATTGTGGCGGAGCTGGGGGAATCGGATATCCAGGTGAGATCGCTCCTCGCCAATTTGATTCAGCAGGGGTTGGTCGTGGCCGTGGGCAAAGATGCCTACCGCGCCTACTCCCTCAACCGTCGCCAGCAGCCCTTAGCCGATTCCCTGTTGCAAAACCTCACCCCCAGTAAACCCCTGGCGGTGATTTTGAGCTCCGCAGGCAGTGACTTGGTCGTGACGGGTCAGATCTTTGAGCTGGGCGTCACCGTCAGTAATCGGGGTAATCAAAGCGCCATCATCCATGTCTACATTAACGACATGTCCCCCTATCTACGGCCCTGGTGCCCCGAGAGCCAAGGCTCCCTGGCCCTAGCCCCCGGCCAAAGTGGGGAGGTGGTGCTCACCTTTACTGTGCCAGAGACGGCAATGCCAGGCACCTTCGACTACCTATTGGTGGTCGAAGCCCCGGACCATTATCCAGAGCTGCCCCCGATTCAATATCCTCAGCGACTGCAGGTTTTGCCCCAGTTGCAAGATCGCACCCAGGCTGCCGATCCGACCTTTGGCATCACCCCAGCGAGCCAAGCCCAGGCCCCCTTAGAGATCGCCCCCGGCGGGGTGCTGCAGTTCCAGGTTCAGGTCTTTAATCGGTCGGATCGGGTAGATCGCTTTCGCCTCACCTGCCTCGATCTGCCCATTAGCTGGTACCAACTTACTTACCCCCAAGACACCGAAGGCTTGGGCATGGTGGTTGAGGGTGACAGTCTGGGGCTGAACCCGGGTGAGCAAGGCCAGATCATCTTCACCCTCAACCCGCCAGCAGAGGCGTTAGCCGACACCTATACTCCCACCCTGCAGCTCCTGTCAGAAAACGACCAAAACCTTGCCCTGCTGGATTTGATCTATCTGCGGGTGTTGCCGATTTATCAACTCCAGGCCGAGTTGGCCACCATTGCTAGGCAGGTGAGCACCCAACCCGCCCAGTTTCAGCTATTGCTCACGAACCAGGGTAATAGTTCCCGAAACCTGGCGATCGCCGTGCGCGATTTAGAAGAGCCGGACTTCTGCACCTATCTCTTGGATGCCGACACCATTAAGCTGGCCCCCCGCCAAACCCGCCAGGTGGGGTTGACGGCTGCCCCCGCCAAGGGCCGTCGTCGCCCCTTTATCGGCGGCGGGCGACTGCTCACCTTCCAGGTGGCCCTCGCCGATGTTGAGGCGCTGCCCCTGCCCAACAATCGGTTTCAGGGCTATTTCACTTGGTTGCCCCGCCCTTGGTGGCATTTGCTCTTGGTGCTGTTGACTGCCCTGGGGGTCCTGGGGATCCTCGTGTGGGTGATCTGGCAGTTGTTTTTCCGGCCCCCAACGGTACCCCAGGTCGTGGAGTTTTTTGTGGAGGATGATCGCTATGCGGCGGCCAAGGGCGATCGCGCCCATGTCGGCTGGCAAATCCGCCACCCCAACCAGATCCAATCCCTGCGCCTCGTCGGCGTTTCCCCCGAAGGTACCCTGCTCAGCGGACCGATCACCTACGACCTCTCGGGAGACGAATTGCCGCCCAATCTGGCCCCCTTCTGCACCCTTGAGGCCCGCCTGCTCAATTGCCGCAATGTCTACACCGATGCCCGTCGCCCTGGCGAGTACCTGTTTGAGCTCACCATCGTCCCCAAGGGACAATCGGCGGCGGCGCTGCCACCGGTGCAAACCCAAGCGGTGGTAATTGACCCGATTCCCCTACCGGAGGTGGTGGAATTGGTGCCGGGGCAAACCCAATATGCGGAATTCGGTACCCCCTTTGATGCGGAAAATCCCCAGGGGGTACCGCCGCTGACGGCAGGGGGGATCCGCCTGAATTGGGTGGTGAAAGCCCCGGAAAACATTCAAGATTTACTCCTCGTGGTCCAGGCCCAGGACGGCACGGTGTTAGGGGGCCGTCGTTACCGCTTCCGCAATCCAGAAACTGGGGCGCTGGAAATCCCGGAAGAGCTCAATGCCCTCTGCACGGTGGCGGTGCAACTGATTTGCCGTAATGTCGCCACCGGAATTGGGGATGTGGGGGAATACACCTTTGAGCTGCGACCCATTGCCTTTAGTGAATCGGACCTGGAACTAGAGGGCAAGGCGACCGATCTGGTAAAAGTGACTCCCCGCCCGATCCGGTTGGTCTCGTTTCAAATTAATGGCCAAGATGCCCAGCCGAAGTACCTGGTGCCGGTGGATCAGGGGCAGCCAGTACCGGTCATGGTGATCACTTGGGAAATCGAAGGGGGAGCAACGGCCCAAGCGGCCTTATTACCTTCCCCTGGCACGGTGGGTTTAGCGGGGAGTGCCCCGTTCCCCCTCAGTCAGGAACCGGGTACGGTGACGGTGACGCTGCAGGTGAGTAATGGTGTTGGGGAGCCGTTGGTGCGATCGGTGACGGTGGAAACCTTTGACCCCACCCCCACTGACCCCGCCAAGGCGGCAGCAGAAGCGGCGGCGGCAGCGGCAGCGGCGGGTCAAGATGGCGGCGGTGCTGCTGGCAACGGCGAACCCCCACCCTTCGGCAGCCCCACCCCCAGCGACCCCGGTCGTCTCTCCCCTTCGGAAACCCCACCTCAGTTCGATTAAGGGTAAGCGGGTAGCAGTCGCCAGGACGGTTCGGCCAACACTGTGAGCCCCTTTGCTTCTGCCCTAGGAATCAGAGCGATCCTAGGGGTCCTAAGCAACCTGAGTGCGGGTTAAGGAAACCTAGCGGAAATATCCCCTCGATGGGAGGGGTGGCCGTAAGCCGGGGTGGGTCAACCTTTGGCAACGGGCCGGAAACCTACCCCTAGCGCCTCCCGAGAGGGGAACCTCTACATGCTGCGTAGGGCAACGATCGGGTCGAGCTTGGCCGCCTGCCGGGCCGGGAATACCCCAAAGAAGAGGCCAATGCCCCCCGATACGCCGACAGCCAGGGCGATCGCCCCCCCCGAAATACTGGCTTCCAACGGGGTGACGGCCCCCAGCAAAAACACGCCGCTAATGCCCAATCCGCTGCCAAAAAAGCCCCCAGCCACCGCCAAAATCAGGGACTCGATTAAGAACTGCACCAAAATATCTTGCTGGGAGGCCCCGATCGCCTTCCGCAGGCCAATTTCCTGGGTGCGCTCCCGCACGGAGACCAGCATGATGTTCATGATGCCAATGCCCCCCACGAGGAGGGAAATCCCAGCGATCGCCGCCAGCAGCAGGGTTAGGGCACCGGTGACGGTTTCCGCCAGTTCCAGCAGGGTGTCTTGGCTGCTCACATAAAAGTCGTCGTCATCCACGATTTTGTGGCGCAGCCGCAGCAGGTTCGTAATCTGAAACTCCGCCGTGTCCATGCTCTCGCGATCCACCGTCGAGACGACAATAAACGACACCTGAATGCCGTAGGGGGACTGGCGCTGCCCCACCAGCCGACTGGCCTGGGTGGTAATCGGCACAATCACCGCGTCGTCGTAGTCCAGACCCAGGTTCGAGCCCTTCTTGGCCATTACCCCAATTACCTCAAAGCTCGTCCCCTTGATCCGAACGGATTTGCCAATGGGGCTCTCTTGATCAAACAGTCGCTCCGCCAGGGTGGCCCCCAGCACCGCCGACAGGCTGCGGCGATCGAGATCGACTTCAGAAATAAATCGGCCCTGGCCCATCTCAAAGCTGCGTACGGTCAAAAACTGCTCATTGGTGCCGATCACGCTGCTATTGGCGCTGCGGTTTTGATAGGTGATCAAACTGCGATCGCTAAACTCCGGCGCGGTGCCGACGACGCTAGACACTTGCTCAGAGATCGCCTCGGCATCGGCCACCACCAGGGTTTTGGGTACCTCTAAGCCCCCCAGTTCACGGGTTTGGCGATTGCCGGGCACCACAAACAAGACGTTGGGGCCGAGGGTTTGGAGCTGGTCGCCAATATAGCGCTGCGCCCCTTCGCCAATGCCCACCATGGCAATCACGGAGGCGTTGCCAATCACAATGCCAAGCATGGTGAGGCTGCTCCGCAGTTTATTGGCGGTGAGGGTCGTCACCGCCATTCGCAGGCTTTCGGTAAAATCCACGCCGCTCCTCTGGGGGGTCACTGCCATTGTGGCGAAGATTGCGAGCATTGTGGGTCGCCAGAGCGCGATGTAGGGGCACCGCTTGTGGGTGCCCTCCGTAACCTGTCGGGTAACCGATTGAATAACACGGATGGGGAAACGGGTTGGTTGAGGGGCGATCGGCGGAGGGTGGGCAAAGACTCACCCCTACCAAGGTAAATTCTTACCTGGCAATTTCTTTAAGCGTTTTCTGGCGTAGGCAATCAAGGGGTAGGTTTCCGGTTTATTGATAAGAGGGCCTGACCCACCCCAGCCTGCGCGAGAGCTATCCTTTACGCAAAAGTCGCTCTATCGCTTGCCAGCAAAGGATAACTCTCGGGAGGGGTTAGGGATTTGACTTCTGCCTGCCCTCCACCGCAATCCGGTTGCCGATCCCCATGCGCCCACCTAACCCTGATGTATGCCGTAGGGGTAGGTCTTGTGCCTACCCTCCGCCGATCGCCGTTGGTTTTTCGGTCCACCCAACCCACGATCGCCCTCACCCCTAAACCGATCTCCATACCAAGAAGAATGATGACCGCGACCCGTCCTTAGCCAGCGGATATGCCAGGATCGGGGAACTTAGCTATCATTTCGCAGAGTCTGTCCCCCTAGGGTTGATAAGGGATCGGTGGGGGTGAGCACTCATTCGTTATTGCTGGATGTTCCTATGGCTGTTTCCCTCTCCCCCCACGCTACTGGAGTTTAGACTAGCAAGCTAAAAAAAGGCGTTCCCAAAGCAAGTCAGGAGCGCCTCAAGGCA
>JAQCKL010000593.1 GCA_027592485.1 Cyanobacteriota bacterium | reverse complement strand
CAGCCCAAGTAGCCCTATCCAACGCGATGGGGCTACTTGGGCATGACTTAGTCTAAACACCAGGATCAAACCATCATCCGCTGGGACTTAGAGGCCGTCATGGCGCTTGATCCCCTGGAATATGGCTGTGAATGGGTCAGGGACTATCTCAAAACCAATCCTGAGATCACGCCAGGCGATCGGCAACTTTGTGAGCAGTAGGGCTGCTGCAACGTCATCATCAGCCATTGCGCCCCTTACCCAACGGCTACCGCTAGCTCAGGCAGCGAATCGCCTCTAACATCCCCCGGGCCTTATTCAGGGTTTCCTGAAATTCTTTGTCCGGTTCAGAGTCAGCCACCAAACCGGCCCCAGCCTGAACACTCACCTGCCATTGATCCTGAGCCAATTGATCCTGAGCCATCGGCTCAACCACCATAGTGCGAATGGTAATGGCCGTGTTTAATTGCCCTTCAAAATCGTAATAGCCATAGACCCCTGAGTAGGGGCCACGGCGATCGGGCTCTAGTTCATGGACAATCTGCATCGCCCGAATCTTGGGCGCACCGCTGACCGTGCCAGCGGGGAAGCAAGCCTTTAAGAGATCCCAGGCGGTTTTGTGGGGGGCCAGCTCCCCAATCACATTGCTGACGATGTGCATCACATGGGAGTAGCGCTCAATCACCATCAGTTGGTCAACGGCTACGGTACCGCTGCGACACACCCGCCCCAGATCATTGCGGCCCAGGTCCACCAACATGACATGTTCGGCAATCTCTTTCGGATCGGCCAGTAGTTCCTGGGCAAGGGCCTCATCTAAGGCTGGGGTCTGCCCTCGGGGACGGGTGCCAGCAATGGGGCGCACCGTGGCCACCATGGCATCTGCAGGGGGCTGCTGCTCTGCCTTGACCATGACTTCTGGGCTAGACCCAATCAGTCGCCAGCCGGGAAAGCAAAAATACGCCATGTAGGGGGATGGGTTAACCAGGCGCAAGGACCGATACAGGTCAAAGGGATTGCCTTGGTAAGGGGTGGTCAACCGCTGGGAAATCACCACCTGAAAGATATCCCCGGCCCGGATGTAGTCTTTAGCCCGCTGCACTGCCGTACAAAAATCGGCCTCTGTGCGGTTACTCTCGTAGGCCAGGGTAGTCTTCGCACCATTGCCAGGGGATTGCCAATCAACGAGGGGCTGCAGCCCGGTGGTGGGAGAGGTCAGCTTGGTGACAAGGGTTTGGATGCGATCGCAGGCTTGGCCATAGGCAGCGGCCAGATCACAGCCCGGTTGCCGGAGGTCGGCGTAGGCGACCACCCAAATTTTGCGTTTGACCTGGTCAAAAATCAGCAGATTATCCACCTGCATCCAGATCCCATCGGGTAAATCAGCGGCGGAGCGATCGTGGATGGGCACGGTCGGCTCAACCCATTGGATCAGCTCATAGCCCCAAAAGCCAAACAGCCCACCGATCCCAGGGGGAAGCTCTGGCAACGTAACCGGCTGATAACTCGCCAAACATTGGGGGAGCACCGTGAACGGATCGCCCTCATAGGCTTTGGTGTGGCCGTCCCGGTAGGTTTGGGTGGTGAGGGGACCACGGGTCTCTAACACCCAAAGGGGATCACAACCCAGCAGGCTATAGCGCCCTAGGGATTCTCCGCCTTCCACAGACTCCAACAAGAAACTATAGGGTTCGCCAGCGCAGACTTTATGCCAAGCCGAGACCGGGGTATCAATATCAGCGGCAATTTCTTGATAGACCGGGATAAAATTACCGCGATCGCTGAGTTGGGCGAACGTGTCAAAGGTTGGAGAAATCATGCTGGGAGAAGCCGTTGCCCTTTTGGACAGGATGCAGGAGTGGCAATACTGACAAGGGTCCTATTGTATAGCGCTAGCTACTTTGCTTAGGACACCTAGGAGCGCTCAGATGCTTTGCGCAGCAGCAAAGGGGCTGGCAGTCTTGTCCTCACCGGACTGGCGACTGCTATGGCGTCAATAAACAACCGGGGTACAGCTGAGCTGCACCCCTGTTGTTTAACTATTGACGAACCGATCAAGGTTATCTAGACAAAGTGGCCTAAACCTCGTAAGGTTCCTTGCCACTAAACTTGACCGTGGCCGGGTCAGGGTTTTTGCCGATACTGCGGTTCACACTACCGACGGCTTCGCGACCTTCGTTTACCTTCTCAGGGAAGACGCCATCCGCAGGGTGCAGATACTGGGTCTCACCGTTGGGATAAATCCGGTAGATCTTGTAGTCCTGAATCTTGGGCTTAAACTTGGTGCGAAGTTGTGTCCCTAAAGCCAGGCACTGCTCTTTGCGTGCCAGATACAGTAGGTTCTCACCTTCATTCATTACCGCAGCGCCCCCGGTGGGCATTTCAAAGACCTGTTCCTTAGTACTGGTCCAAGTAATGGCGTATTTTTCTTCCACTTCGGCCTTTGTCAAAAGGCCACCGGTGCTGCCACCAAATACTGGAGTTTTGCCAGTCAGAGTATCTGCCATGAATGCTATCTCTCAACCGTTTGACGGCATCGTATCACCGCGTTTGGACGCGTTTATCGACTTGTTGAGGAAGTGTAACAGTTCTTCAGATGATGTCCCTTTCAAAGCATGTTCAGCCCCACCTAGACCCTCGCGCTCACGATTTCGGATCACTTTTTTTGCTTAGATGCCTTGCTTTTACGGCGTTTGGTGTTAGAGGATGTTTGAAAAGTTATTCGGTGTCAAAATCGCTACGCGAGTCGCCGCACCATGATGCGAA
>JAQCKL010000592.1 GCA_027592485.1 Cyanobacteriota bacterium | reverse complement strand
CCATCTCAACCTATGAGCTATTGACGACACAAGGGTTTCAGTTCATCACCTGTTAAGAGACCAGTGCCTGCGCCGGCAACAACAGAAGCCGTATATTGAATAAATGCTTGCCGAACTTTAGTTTTCTCCCGTTTTTGAGCAAGCTGCTCTTTGATCGTCAACTTGGGTGCATCGACAGATTCCTGACTACGCTGTTTGATCTGATCTTTCTTTCTTGTTTTTGGCATGAGGAGTCTGGAAGTTCAATAATCAGCCTGACCCTGCTTTAGGAATAAGAGCTCTTTTTAAAGAGGCTGTATCCTAGGTTGAAACCACACAACGATTTTCAGGGGCTGCCGTTGACCAAGGGCTTTGTAAGTAAGCACTCGTACAGAGCGACGTCAATGCAATCATCCTTAAAGATGGCTAAAAAACCGGCCTGATAGATCTGATTCATTTTTGATTGTGCATTTTTAATTCTGCGTGGCAGTACTAGCGTCCTAAGCAATTAGGCGTATCCTTGCATCCTCCCGGTATCGTTTTACGGGTGGTTTCTCCGCCCCACCGGCAGCAGTATTGTCGCTGGGATTCAGATAAACGCTGCACATTAGAGAAGTCTGCCCCCTCAACAACTGCTCCTGTATAGGTTCCTGTCTGGTAATCCGGAGATTCAGTATGGCTCCGGGGAGATGCTGTTTCTACAGAGCCCTGGAATAACTCGGCTCCCATTAAGTCTGCCCCGGAGAGGTTGGCATAATACAGAATGGTTCGGGTTAAATTTGCTTTAACAAGATCGCAGCGGGCCAAGTTAGCCCGGACTAAGTTGGCTTCACTGAGATCGGTCCAGCGCAGATCTGTACCCGAGAGGTCAGTGTTGGCTAGCACGGCACCCAGGTTAATCACCCTTACCCCCTGGGCTCTGTCTTCGGCATAGCCGCCTTCACCATCCAGAATGGGTCGCCCGAGATGGCGATCGCGCTGCAATGGGGCCAACAATTTCGAGCGGGACAAGAACTGGATGACTTTGGCCTTGCCAATGGCGTCAACACTACTCAAGATGGCTGCCGTTCGAGCCTCTGCAATGATCCGTTCTTGGGGCCAATCTTCTAGCAGGCCCTCATCATCTAGGACTAAACCAGAAATCCCCTGGAAATAGGCATCAATGGTTTGCTGCTGCGTGATGCGATTTTGCTGGGTGGTCAGGTCCCGAGAAATGACGTATTGCCGCCAGGCTACGTAGAGCGCTAGCATCGCCACTAAAATTTGACCGATCGCCCCCAAAAAATCCCCTAACGCCCCTACGATTTCCCAGCGGATGTCCCTTGCCCAAATGACGAGGGCCTGATTGACGCCAAGCACCCGCATAAAGCCAAAGCACCCCAGCAAGAATGCGGGCAGGGCAACCAATGCCATTTGTTGTCGCCCCGACAGCTCAGCTAAGATTCCCGCTACGGAGGGCCAGAGCAATCGCCAAGACACGCTCAGGGTAATCACAGAACCCAATAGGGTTAGCCAATTGCTGTTGGCTCCTAAGCCCACCAACACAGCAATAAAGCCCACCAGCAAAATCACGATGGGCGGAAGGGTCGTGTCTTCGGAACGCGGTCGCCTGCTTAGGGTAGAGCTGTTTTGCCCAAACGATTCTCGATAGTCCATTGAGCCAGGACTAGGGGCAACCGTTTCCCGCGCTTGGGGCAGAGGCGCAACACCGCTCAGCGACTCAGATAATGCATCTTGAGCAGATGCATCTTGAGCAGATGCGTCTGGAGTAGATGTGCCTGGAGGAATGGTGGCGTTATCAGGGGAATACCCATTAGACAATTCTTCCTTAAGCGTCTCGGGAGATTCGGAGTCAGCAGCCATAGGTGCCTAGTAATGCCATAAACGCTCTAATTTTGGCCCAACTTGCCTATGAGCACCACCACAGATTTTTTGCCTAGCATGGAGGCAGTGGTGAGATGTAATGCTTTTAGGACAATCGCGATGGGTGTTGTGCTGGTCACTGGGGCCAGTGGATTCTTGGGCGGATCCCTGTGCCAGACATTATCCCAAACCTGGAAAGTCCATGGCACCCACTGGACCCATCCCCTCGTCCACCCCCGAGTTATCGGTCATCGGCTGAATTTAACCGATGCGCCAGCCGTCTTACAGCTATGGCAAGATTGCCAGCCCGACGCGGTCATCCATACGGCAGCCCAAGCGAACGCCAATGTCTGTGAACAACAACCGGAAGTCACCGACGCCTTAAATGTAATTGTGGCTGGCCAGTTAGCCCAATGCTGTGCCGAGGCCAACATCCCTTTTCTATTTATGTCTACAGATCTCGTGTTCGGTGGTGATCATCCCCCCTATGCAGAAACAGACCCGGCTGATCCCCTAAGTCACTATGGTCGCCAAAAGGCGATCGCAGAAGCACAGATCCTAGCAACCTATCCCCGAGCCACCATTTGCCGGTTACCGCTGCTGTATGGCTTGGCAAGTCCTACGGGCCAAGGCTTTCTTCAAGGCTTTTTGGCCAAACTGAGAGCAGGGCAACCCTCATCTTTGTTTACCGATGAGTTCCGTACACCTGTGACCGTAATGGATGCCGCGATGGGGGTGCAATTGGCCCTTGAACGTCACGTGGAAGGGGTGTGGCATCTAGGGGGGCCGGAACGCATCAGCCGTTATGACTTTGGCAGGCAAATCGCCCAGGCATTTGGGTTGTCCTATGCCACTATCCAACCCAGCCTAAGGGCTGCGGTATCCATGCCAGCCCCCCGCCCTAGGGATGTCTCTTT
>JAQCKL010000591.1 GCA_027592485.1 Cyanobacteriota bacterium | reverse complement strand
CGCTTGAGCTGTTTAGCAAACCAGCCGGTGGGGGGCTTGAGGGGCTCGGTGATTTGCAGCTTTTTGGTCCAGTCCGTGATCAGCTCAGCTAGGGGGAGATCGGGGTTGGCAACAATTTGGGGATAAACATCCCGCAGGTAGAGCAGCACCGGCAGGTATTGCGGGGCCTTGGGATTGAGTTTGCCGGGGGTGCGGTTGGCATACATGAGGGTGAGGTACCGCATCATCGTGGTTTTGCCAGAACCCGGTGCCCCCAAAATGGCGAGGCGGCGGAAATCAGGGTCTTTGCCCATCAGCGCCAAAAAGTCGCCGATGTCGCGGGCACGGATGCGTTCATCCCGCGCCTCTAGCTTTCGCAATAGATTGGGCGAGGTTTTAGAGAGGCTGCGCTGACAAATCTGTACCGGCACAAAGATCTGCTGCAAATTGAGGACACGATCGCGATCTGCCTCTAAGCCTTGGGTCTGAAAGCGGCGACAGACATACGCCAAGCGTTTGTAATACTTGCCTTCAAAATCAGAGGTGAGTTCCCACCAGCATTGCACCAGCCATTTGCGCAATACCGCACCCAAAATCCCCAGCAAGGCAAATACCCATTTAGCAAAACTGCCCCCCAGCTTTTCGGCCTGCTGCTCGGCCTCCTTCATGAAGCCGTCGCTGAACTTAACCCACAGGGCGGTCATGCCGGTAAAGAAGGCGGCGATCGCGGTTTGCACCACGCTTTGATTCAGCAGGTAGTGAGCAGTCACAAATACCCCCAGGCCAGAAGGGGTCCATTTGAATAGGGCTTGTATGGGCTTGGGGACAGACATGGTTGGGTTGGGCAACGGTTCTATTTTTCGACATCCTAACTGTTGGGTCGCACTGCGCTTGACGCCAACCTACGGTTTTTCGGGCTCCAAGGCCCTGGCGGTTGAGCCCTCCCATCGGAGCCTGGGAACCAGAGAAAACACCGCCGCCTCACCACCCGGCAAATCACCACCCACAATGGCCATCAGCACCGCACAACCGAGCAGCAACGATCGCTGCACTGGCAACAAAGTGGTAGCCCTACGCCAATAGGCGAGTCACTGCCGCGCTGTACTCCTTGTAAGCCTTCACGCCAATCAACGTTTCGATCAGCTCACCATCCTTAAAAAACATCACCGCTGGTATACCCTTCAGCCCAAACCGCTTGGTGATTTGTCGATTCACATCAAAGTCGATCTTCATCACCGTGGCGCTTCTCTGATACGACTCCGCCAGTTGATCAATAAGCGGCGTTACCTGCTTACAAGAGCCACACCAAGATGCCATGCAATCGACCACCAACAATGGTTCCTTAGCTAAAAGCGCATCGAGTTCCGCTTCATCCTGAATCAGTCGAGCGGCCCCCGTCTCTTCATTACCGAGATCGGCCAACGCCGCCGCCACCTCTGCAAACGATAGGCTGGCATTAATGGTTTTGAACTGCGATGCCCCCAAAGCATCGGGCTCCGCAGATCGCTGCCGATAATATTCGAGGATCGGGGCGACCTCCTCCTGGTGACGCTCTAACCGGCGGCGAATAGCTGAAATGGGCTGATCTGGCTCGTTCTCATCAGCCGATAGCCGCTTCACCAAAAGCCCTGTCATTGCCTTCAGATAGACCACCGTTGCAGCGGGCTTACCAAACTTGGCCCACCACTCATCAAAAGCCTGGGCCTGGGCCAGCGTCCGGGGAAATCCATCCAGCACCCACCCCTTCAACACCACATCAGGTTGCTCAAACCGCTGCCGGATCCGTTTCATCACGGCAGCATCAGGCGCGGCTGCGTCCCCATCGGCAGTGTCAGAGGCGATCGCCTCCGGCATCAGCACCCCCATCGACACATGGGGAATACCCCAGCGTTTCGCGAGGGCGGCGGCGTGTTCCTGAACCGCCGCACCGGGTGGCCCTAAGAGGATAAACTGCTTTATTTTCATGAAGGGATAGACCGTTGAGTCTTCATGGATAGCTCTTTAATAGATCATATTTTCGGCTCCTTTGCCCAAACCAGAAGGAAAAGTAAAGGTCTTGCATCATCCCGACACAGCATTCCGGCTCAGGTGGTGGATGCTGGACAAACGCCTCTCTCAAGCGGGTATCCTGGCGGATCTGCGCGATCGCTTCTAGCCCATCCATTCCCGGCCTCTGAAAGCCATCCAGATCACGTCAGGAACCTGGGCCATATTGTGCTAGTCGCAACATTTCAACCTTGGCAGTGAATACCTTGATCTCGGAGAAGCACTTGCCATCGGGTGCATCCCAGTTTTGCAAATGTCATTCTGAATGTAGCGATAGCGAAGTGTTGGCGCAGCCTGCCGCAGGCTTAGAGTCCCGATCTTGCAAGAGGACTGAGATCCTTCGCTACACTCCGTTCCACTCAGGATGACAAAAGTGGGATGCACCCCTTGCCATCCTTGACATCTCAAGCCTTTAAAGTGATTAATTACACTGCATACCAGGAAGTCAAATCATTCAAAAATCAAAGGTTTGAAGTGTTTTGGAAGGCTGAATTCGAAATGTCATCAACTTAATGCTTAATGCAAATAGCAGCCAAAACTTCAACCTTCAGTCGCGGTCACTGCCCCTGGCAAAAACGCGAGAAAGCAACGATATATTCTCGCAGCAACGTGCTGAATTATACCCTTTTAATTATCTACAGAATTCAAAGTCTACAGGCGTACCAAGCTCTTGCTCCCTTAGGGATATGCGGGTAAATAGCGTACCGCTTCATCAGGGCGCAAACCCATAGCCTCTGG
>JAQCKL010000590.1 GCA_027592485.1 Cyanobacteriota bacterium | reverse complement strand
ATCCCCCATCCCCCGGTCACTCCACCACTCTTCACCCCTTCTGCGTCTTATACATTTCCTTGAATAGGGCCTGTTGTTTTTTATGGTCCACGATGGGCTGGGGATAACCGGCGCGATCGCCCGCCGCCGCAGAAATCTGGCCCGTGACCAAATCCGCCGTGTCCAAGTGCCGCAGCTCGGGCAACCACTGGCGAATGTAGGCCGCATCCGGGTCAAACTTTTTGGCTTGGCTGGTGGGATTGAAAATCCTGAGGGGTTTGGGATCCATCCCGCTGGAAGCACTCCATTGCCAGCCACCGTTATTGGCCGCCAGATCCCCATCCACCAGGGTTTCCATAAAATATTGCTCCCCCCAGCGCCAATCGATGATCAGGTCTTTGGTCAAGAAGCTGGCAACGACCATACGGCAGCGGTTGTGCATCCAACCGGTCTGGTTGAGCTGACGCATGGCCGCATCCACTAGGGGGTAGCCAGTCCGTCCTTGGCACCAGGCTTGAAACTGATCGGGGGCATTCACCCAAGGAAAATTTTTCCAATGGGCGCGGTAGGGACCGTCGGCCAGCTCAGGGAAAAAGTAGAGCACATGCTGATAAAACTCCCGCCAAGCCAATTCTTGCCGCCAGGTTTGGATGCCCTGACGCACCTCGTCGCTGGGGGAGCGATCGCCCGCCACCACCGTCGCCAACCAGACGGTCCGAATCCCGATCGCCCCAAACTTCAGGGCGGCGCTGAGGCCGGAGGTGCCGATGTGTTCGGGGAAATTGCGCTGGGTGTCGTAGTCACCAATCTGGCGGTCATCACTGCAAAAGTCCTCCAGCCGTTCTAGGGCAGCGGCTTCACCGGGGGCTAAAGGCAAGGGGTTCTCCCAGACAAACCCTAGGTCGGGTGCCGTCGGCAGCGGGATAACGCCAGCGGTAGCGGCTTGGGCGGTTTCCTCAGGGGACAGCCCCACCAACGCCGTGGGGGTTTCGGCGGGGGCGGCTTTGGTTTGGCGCTGCCAGTTACGCCAAAAGGGACCGTAGACGGTGTATGGGGCTCCGGCCCCTGTGATCACATCGCCCGGCGCATGGAGGAGCTGATCCCAAAATTGAGTTTTGATCTCGATGTTTTGGGCCTTGAGGGCGGCGGCAACGCCGCGATCGCGCTCTCGGCTGTAGGGCTCGACATCGCGATTCCAATACACGGCGGTGGCGTTTACAGCTTGGGCAAGCATGGGCAGTTGCGTGTCGGGATTGCCCTGGAGAATCAGCAGTTCACCGCCAATTTCGGCATAGCGGTCTTGCAGTTTGGCCAAGCAACCCACCATGTACGTGACGCGGGCGGGGGCAATACCTTTGCCTTCGAGTAGAGCGGGATCAAGACAAAAGACGCCGGTGACTTGGGGCGATCGCCCCCAGGCTGCCGCCAGTCCCAGGTTGTCATGGAGCCGCAGATCCCGTCGGTGCCAAAACAAAATGCGATCGCCCACGATATACCCTTGCATGATTCAATCCCTTGCCAAGATAAACCCATATGCCAGAGCTGGAAAGGTTGGGATAGTCCAGCAGTCAACGCACTATGGCAGGCTCCGAAGTCTAAAGAGAATCCGAGGGGATCAGGGGTCTCTCAGTTCACTGACCTCAAATAGGGAAAGCGCATCAAAAGGTTTTTCCATGTCTCACACACAATTCATTTACCAACCCTTACAGCGCGCGCTGCTGCTATCGGCCTTGATCCCAGCTATGGCTGCTTGTGGTGGTGCCTCCCCTGACGCCTCAGGGACTGACCCAGCAGCCGGAGCGGGCAGCGACGGTAGCGGCACCCTAGAAGTTCGCGCCAATGGCGAAGATTTTGTCCGCCAGGGCTTTGTCACGGTCGATGGCTGGACCATGAGTTTTGACCACCTCTATGTCACCCTGGATGAGGTCACCGCCTACCAGAGCGATCCCGCCTTTGATCCCACGGTGGAGGACACCCCGACTGCGGAGGTCTCCCTGGCCTGGGAAGCGCCCGTCACCGTTGACTTGGCGGCAGGAGACGAAACCGCCGAGCCGATTTTGGTGGGGAGTCAGGAGGCTCCGGCAGGACGCTATAACGCCCTAGGCTGGAAAATTGTCCCCGCCCCCGAGGGACCGGCAGCGGGCTATGGGCTGATGCTCCAGGGAACCGCCACCAAAGACGGCCAGGACATTGCCTTTACCCTCAAACTGGATCAGCCGCTGCAATTTATCTGTGGTGATTTTGTCGGGGACAATCGCAAGGGCATCTTAGCGGCAGGGGAGACCGCTGACCTAGAGGCCACCTTCCACTTTGACCATCTATTTGGCGATGGGGAGGCTGCCCCCGACGACGAGATTAATACCGGTGCCCTGGGGTTTGATCCCCTCGCCGCCCTGGCCCAGGATGGCACCCTAACTGTGGATGGCACTGACCTAGAACAGAACTTATCTGCCGAGGACTATGACAAGTTGCTGTCGATTTTGCCTAGCCTGGGCCATGTGGGTGAAGGGCACTGTGCAGAGACGGAATTGAGCTAATGGCGCGATCACACTCCCATTTCTATCGTCAGGGATTACTACCCTTACTCCTGGTCCTGGGCATCTGGGGCGAAGCTCGGCCCGCCAACGCCCATGGGGCTCACATTCAGGCCCGCGAAGCCACCGCTATCGAAATCCAGGCCACCTATGACTCGGGGGAACCTATGGCTGAGGCGGGGGTAGAGGTTTACGATCCCAATGATCCCCAGACCCCGCGCTTTACCGGCACCACCGCTAGTGCGGGTCGATTTAG
>JAQCKL010000589.1 GCA_027592485.1 Cyanobacteriota bacterium | reverse complement strand
AGCACGTTCTCAAGGTGGTAACGTCTTAACCTAAGTGGCGACGGCTATAGGTGAGCAGCACCAAGGTCATGTTGTGGTGTGAGTCCATGCGCCGGACATTGGCGTAAATCGTCTGGTTGATCACCTTCAGCAGGGTGACCACGTCGGTTTCCCCTCGGGCCACCAGGGTTCGCACCGCCGTTTGCACCATCAGCATGATCATGCCGCTCTCAAGGCTATGACCCGTCACATCCCCAATACCGATGTAAATCAAATCCCCGTAGCGCAGCACATCGTAGTAGTCACCCCCGACTCGGTCAGCTGGCGTCATCAGCCCATCGATATCGAGTCCCGCCATCTGCCGCAGCTCATCATCCTTGGGGAGCAGTAAGGTCTGGAGGCGACGGGTCAGGTCCATTTCCGCTTGGGAGCGGGCCAGTTGGGCATCTCGCTCTTTCAGGGCAGCTTCGGTACGCTGACGCTCGATCGTTTCTTGCTGCAGTTGCTGCAGAGTAATTTCTAAGTCCTGGGCTTTTTGAATCCACTGGGACACCTCTGACATCAGCTGCACTACGACGGGAGCGTTGGCAAAGGAGGCCGTCTCGACCCCGAGCCAGGGCAGGGGCGCGAGGGGGGTGCGGGTATCAAAGACGATGTCAAACTGGCCGGAGGGTAAAATTTTGCCAATGCGGCAGCGCTTGGCCACATGGTGATTGGGATTAACGGTGATGCTGCCCCCTGGGGCTCCAAAGGTTTGTCCATAGGCGGATTGGCGGACGCGATCGCACTCAAATGAGCCCGCCGCCTCTACCGCCTGCTTCCAGAGGTACACCTGAAAGTAGGCGGCTTCAATGGGGTCACTGGTGACGCGATCGGTGCCATAGCGAGCTTGAAAGTCCTGCACAAAACGGTGGTTGACAGGGAGGTCTAGGCTCTGAAAATAACTCCAACTGGCATAGTGACCAGTGGCGGCGGAGCCAATGCGCTGCACTTCCCCCTCGGCAACGCTTACAGCCATAATCGGTATTTGCTCTGGGGTGAGTCCTGCGGCCTGATACTGCCGATAAAAATGGAGGTTGCTGCTGCCATTCAACGTACTGAAAACAGTATCAGGCTGCACGGCCTGGATCTGATCAATAATGGCTCCGAAATTCTCGGCCTCCATAGAGACGTAAGCCTCACCCACAACGGTCCCCCCCGATAAGGACAACTGAGCGCGAATCAACTGATTGGCCGTCCGAGGAAAGCTATAGTCTGAGCCCAACAGATAAAGGCGCTGGCCCTGATGTTGCAATAGCCAACTCACCGCTGGTTCGACCTGTTGATTGAGGCAAGAGCCGGTATAAAAAATGTTTGGACTTTGCTCTAAGCCTTCGTATTGCAGGGGATACCACAACAGGTTGTTGTGGGCCTCGACGATGGGCAAGACGGCCTTACGGCTGGCGGAGGTCCAACAGCCAAAGAGGGCGGCGACGTGATCTTGGGTAATCAGGTCAGTGGCTTTTTGGGCAAAAATGCTGGGGGTTGAGGCCCCATCCACCACGATGGGTGCAATGGGTTTCCCAAAAACTCCCCCAGCCTGGTTAATTTCATCAATGGCCATCAGGGCGGCATCTTTGAGAGGTGCTTCGCTAAGGGCCATGGACCCAGATAAGGAATGGAGGATACCAACACGCATGGCGGCTGATCAAGAGATGATGCTCCTCCTATATTTTGCCTCCAAGGGGGGTTTAAACTGCCATGGCGACTACCGGGCATAGAGAGCTTCGCCCTATCCCTTATTTTCATGGCTTCCATGGCTGTCTCGATGGCGGTTTCGACTTCAGCCAGGCAACATCAAGCCGCGCCATTGAATAACGGCCGAGGTATCGGCGGGGAAGCGTTGCAGCGTACTGCAGGGGGCGGTGCGCCAATCTACCGGGTGCAAAATAATGGGGCGGCTACAAGTCTTAATCTGGGAGCCAAGCGTAGGGATCGCCCGCCACCTGCACCCCGGATGTTTGGGAATATCGAATCACCAAGACGCTAGCATCGCCGCGTCCCACATCCAAGTACCCGGAATCCCACACATCAAAGCGATTAGCGCCGGTAATTTCTAGGTGGTAGGCCCCCTGATCGAGGGTGACGGTGTGATTGCGACGGGTGTTACCCGCAATAAAAAGGGTGCGACCATCCAGGTTGATCACGGCCCATTCGTCTCCCTGAGCCACAAACTGCACCGTGACCGGCGGTTCCACGGCCTCTCGGGGATTGACGATAATCACCTGACCGGGGATGACGATCGGCACATTAATAATCAAATCAGCCCGCAGGGTTTCGGCTAGCGCTGTTTCTTCTGGGGCCGGTAGCGTGGCTCCGAGGGTAAATAGTGCCGCCCCAGCTGTACAGAGACCAAAGACGCGGGCACCCATCTTGCGCCAGTTCGCTTGAGGCGGACTCGGGTGATGAAACAGGGATTGCAAATGGTGGAGCATCGTGACACCTCCTGGGATCAAAGGACCCGACTCTCTCTAGCTTAGTTCCTACCAGCGATCGGAGGGGCAAAGCATAGGGGGCCAGCCTCGGCCAGACCCTCGAACTCCGATCTGGTACTCAACGGCGTAAACCACTTGACCCTCCCGGCTTACAGCCCCCTTTCCCCCTATGCCCCCTGCCATCCGCAATCGTGCTGGCGCTGATGGCATCAGGTACTCGCAATTCTCGGCCAAAGCTCCCAAAGCCACGGTTTATTGTCAGGGCTATTTCATTCTCAATTGAGCCTGCCAATGCTACAGTTTCGAGCGATGTTTGAGA
>JAQCKL010000588.1 GCA_027592485.1 Cyanobacteriota bacterium | reverse complement strand
AGGCTTGGGCATGGCACTCACCGGAGATGGGAAATGCTTCTAGCTTATGTCTTAATGCAATTGGCGACTGCTATAGAGGGTGAATGGTTTGTTTGGGCTGCCAAGGCACCCTACAGGCAACGTTTGCCTCTCTCTCAAGTAAGGACGCTCCTGCTATGACCACCCTCAAAGTTGGCATCAATGGTTTTGGTCGCATCGGTCGTTTAGTGTTGCGGGCCGCGATCAAGAACCCCAACATCGAATTCGTCGGCATCAACGATTTGGTATCCTCCCAGAATCTGGCCTACCTGCTGAAATATGACTCCACCCATGGTCGCTATAACGGCACCGTAGAAGCGGTGGGAGACGGCATTATCGTCGATGGCAAATTCATCCCCTGCACTGCTGTGCGCAACCCGGCTGAATTGCCTTGGGGCGATCACGACACCGATTATGTGGTGGAATGTACCGGCTTGTTTACCACCTACGACGGGGCACAGCAGCATTTACAAGCCGGGGCCAAGCGGGTGGTGATCTCTGCCCCCACCAAAGACCCTGATCGAGTTCCCACGCTGCTGATGGGGGTCAACCACGAGACCTTTGATGCCAGCAAGGATGTCATTGTTTCCAATGCCAGTTGCACCACCAACTGTCTGGCCCCCATTGCCAAAGTTATCCACGACAACTTTGGTCTGGCGGAAGGGTTGATGACCACGGTCCATGCCTCCACCGCTACCCAACCCACGGTGGATGGCCCCAGCAAAAAAGACATGCGGGGCGGGCGTGGGGCGGGCCAAAATATCATTCCCGCCTCGACCGGCGCGGCGAAGGCGGTGGCGCTGGTGTTGCCTGAGCTAAAGGGCAAGCTCACCGGCATGGCCCTGCGGGTGCCCACCCCTGATGTCTCGGTGGTGGATCTCACCTTCCGCACGGAGCGGCCCACCCAGTACGAGGCGATCTGCGAAGCGATGCGGGTGGCGTCGGAGGGCGCGATGAAAGGGATTTTGGGTTACACCGATGAGCCGGTGGTGTCGAGCGATTTCACCACCGATCCCCGCTCTAGCATTTTTGATGCCGGGGCTGGGATGGCGCTGAACAGCCAGTTCTTTAAGGTGGTGTCTTGGTATGACAACGAGTGGGGTTACTCCAACCGGGTGGTTGACCTGATGCTGCACATGGCGGCCCAAGACAAGATCTTCGGCGGTGTGGAACTACCTGGCGTCTCGGCTGGGGTCTAGTTAGTTTTAGCAAAGCCCCCCAGCATTGCTGGGGGGCTTTGCCGTTTTCAGGCGATCTCTGGAAATAAAAATATCGGGAACGGGTAGATTTTGACTTGGAAATCTCCTCGGAACCCAAAATTTAATACCGACGGCTTTTAGGGTTTCAAGATTCCCATCATTCGCCCATCAGGCTCGTAGCACGTAGATATAGGTTTGCATTTGCGCTCCGCTTTGGAGGGTCACGGATGTGAGGACGCGCTCATAATCGTCTCCTTCGAACGCATCCAGCTCGGCCCATTTAGCGCTCAGGTTGGCGGAGGTAAAGATATGGCCCTGAACCTCATCGCCGCTCTCGTCAATCACTAAGCCGGGATACCCCATATCTGAACCCCAACCCGCTTCGATCAGGTTGCCTTTGATCACAGCAGGCTCCCATTCGCCGCCAATTGCAGTTAGGACATGCTCGTTTGGCTTGCCGGGTTGGAGTGTTCCGTAAACAAATAGCCTTTCCATGGATGTCCATTCTGCTTGCTAGTACTCGGCGGCTTAAATGGCCTTAGTATTTTAAGTGCATTTGCAAGGGGATGAGCACCCATGCCAAGACTCGCCGCTGCCAGCATCCACCTGAGTGAAACTGAACTAAGCGAATTGGATAGCCTGCTTCGCCGTCGGAGTCCCCCCCAACAGATTGCCCTACGCCTACCATCATATTAAGAGCCGGTCAGGGCCAAAGCCACGGTGAGATTGCCCGAGGATTGGGGATTAGCCAAGAGATGAGTCGTCGCTGGCGCGATCGCTGGCTGGAGATGAGGCCACGAGACATCGTTGTCGAAGCGTGCCTTCACGATGCCCCCCGTGCCGGTGGTCCACCTAGCTTTACGCTAGAGCAAATCATCCAGCTCTATGCCCTAGCCTGCGCTCCCCCTGAGCAATATGGACGGCCCATCAGTCACTGGACCCCGCAGGAATTAGCCGATGAACTGATGCAGCAACAGATTGTCGAGTGCATCAGTCCTCTCCATGTGGGCCGACTATTGAAGGAAGCTGACCTCAAGCCGCACCAGAGTCGCTACTGGTTGCCCCCCCGACTCAGAATTTGAAGTCAAGGTCAAAGACATCTGTGATGTCTATGAGCCAGCCATTGAGCGAGCTGAGCAAGGGGAGTTAACCTTGGCATTCCCCCTTAGACTAGACACACCTTCTGCTTTGATTCGGCAACGCCATGAAACTCCACCTGAAAGTGTGGCGACAACCCAGCCCTGATGCCCCCGGCCATTGGGGTCAATACACCGTCGCCAATGCCGCTGCCGACATGTCCTTCCTAGAGCTGTTGGATGTGCTCAACGAGCAACTCATCCATGCGGGGGAAACACCGATTGAGTTTGACCACGACTGTCGCGAGGGCATCTGCGGTTCCTGCGGTGTGATGATCAATGGCCAGGCCCACGGCTCCCAAGCCCAAACCGCCACCTGCCAGCTCTATCTACGACACTTCCAGGATGGCCAAACCCTGACCGTGGAACCCTGGCGAGCCAAAGCCTTTCCGGTGATCAAAGACTTAGTGGTCGATCGCA
>JAQCKL010000587.1 GCA_027592485.1 Cyanobacteriota bacterium | reverse complement strand
AGGTGGACGATCGCTGGCAAATCCCGTTCAGCCAGGGCTTGCTGGAGCTGATTGATCAAATGTTGTCCACCCGCAATACCGTCTCGACTGCGTTCTTGAGCCGAAAACCGACAGAGTGAGCAAACAAATAGCGTTGTAGGTGTCATCTGAGCCTCCAATAGGGGGGCGTCAAATCGTCGTTAATCACCGTATCCCCTCCCGTCAGCACTCGACTCCAGAGCAAACTCGTCCCAGCGGTTACAGACCTGTTGGTAGCAGTCGGGGGGAGCGATCGCTAAATTGCGCAGCCAGTTGATTTCGACCGATCCCGCTGGGGCGATCGCAATGAGCAGTTCCCCCTCAGGCCGATACGTTTGCACAGCATCCATCAGGTGATGCCTGTCACCCGACTTCAAACCCTGTGCTTTGAGGTAGTCAGACATCACCACCGCTGGGATGTAGCGAGTCTGATATTTCACCACATCGCCGCGCCAATGCACTGACTTGGCTTCGATCACCTCCACATCGCAGACTACCAGCCCGCGTCCCTGAGCCCGGTAGCCCTGCCAAGCCGCATGACCCAAAGGCAGCAGATTTTCTCGAATGAAGGCGGACTGCCAGTAGCCCGAGCAGCCCTGCCAGATCTCAACGGGTGGTCGCATGGATGTCCTCCTACAATTGCTGGGCTGTGGCCACCATTACCTGGAGGGATAGCCCCCCCTCAAACAGCAGGGTGTCAGCAGTACCATGGCTGTTCCAATCAGTTTCCAGCACTTTTTTAAACGTCTTTTAAACGTCTTTTAAACGTCTTTTAAACGTCCCGGCGTTTACCCATACGGGCATAGCCGAGGGTGATGGTTTGCATGGTCATATGTGTCGTCCTGACATGATGAGCTGTGTTGCCTGGAAACAGGCTGCGGGCTTTCGAAAACGCCTCCATCGGCACAGCAACACACTGCGCCAGATGGGGCTTCAGCACCCAGATCAACGCGCGATCGTCCACCAAAATTCGGGCATACCAAAAACCACGACACCCCTACACAAGCGCCATTACAAAAAGGCACCGCTAGCAACAATCTGGGTCACGCGATTGGCTTCGCCATGGCTTTGGCAAACGCCATCAATAATTCGGCAGCAACACTTGAGTTACCGCCGCTCTCAATCATCGGAGCTTTGTGGAGATGCTCCTGGGGCGGCACCTTCGCGATCTATAGCAAGCAAAAACAGTCATCACCCGTACCTCGCAGATGGTTCAGAACATGGACAGTCATCGGCGGGCATTCTGACTTACACGATTTTGGATTGCCGATTTTAGATTTGCGATTGCGTTGCTCTCGAATCTAAAATCCAAATTCTAAAATCCAAAATCGGCTTACAGCTGCGGGACAGCGGCAGATTTGCACTGCACTTTCCCCGTTACCTCTAGCGGCTGCTCCCCGCTAGAACCGACACACGTGTTCAAAGACGATACCACTTCACTCGCCATTTCAGCATGGGCTTTTATGTATTGTTGCGAAGGTTGTGAACAGCGTGTTCGCAACAAAGCTTAGAAAAAATGCCCTATTCTGACGACTGCCAGGGGTTTCGGCCCATCCCCCAACAGCCAGCTTGCGATGATGGATCCGCCTGTCCAAGGCCCATCTACACGTTAAAGCGGAAGAGCATCACATCCCCTTCCTGCACCACATATTCTTTGCCTTCGCTGCGGACTAAGCCCTTTTCTTTAGCGGCGGCCATGGAGCCATTGGTGACCAAATCGTCGTAGGCCACGGTTTCTGCGCGGATAAAGCCCCGCTCAAAATCTGAGTGGATGACCCCAGCCGCTTGGGGGGCGACCATGCCAGCGGTGATGGTCCAGGCGCGGGTTTCCTTGGGGCCAGTGGTGAAGTAGGTGCGCAGGCCCAGCAGATCGTAGGTGGCCCGAATCAGGGATTTCAGCCCCCCTTCTTCTACCCCTAGGGCTTCGAGAAAGTCTTTGCGTTCTTCGTCAGAGAGTTCAACCAGTTCCGCCTCCACTTGGGCAGAGACAATCACCACCTGGGCGCTTTCTATGGCGGCGATCGCCCGCACTTTTTCCACCCACTCATTGCCCGCTGCCAGGTCGTCTTCGCTGACGTTAGCGGCGTAGATCACAGGCTTGCGGGTCAGTAACCCCAGGGGCTTGATCAGCAGTTCCTCCTCGGGGGTGAGGGGCACCTGGCGGGCGGTTTTGCCCTCGTTTAGGGCGGGCAAGAGTTTGTCCAGCACGTCCACTTCCGCCTGAATTTCCTTATCTTTTTTGGCCTGCTTGCGGGCACGGTCCAGCCGCTTGTCCACCTGGGCCAGGTCCGAGAGGGCCAGTTCGAGGTTGATGATCTCCGCATCCCGCACCGGATCGATGGATCCAGAGACGTGGATGATGTCGTCGTTCTCAAAGCAGCGCACCACATGGACGATCGCGTCCACTTCGCGAATGTTGGCCAAGAACTGGTTGCCCAACCCTTCCCCTTGGCTGGCCCCCTGCACCAGCCCGGCGATGTCCACAAACTCCACACGGGCGGGAATCACCTCTGCCGATTCGGAAATGTTTGCCAGTACCGCCAAGCGGCCATCGGGCACCGCCACCACCCCCACATTGGGCTCAATGGTGCAAAAGGGAAAGTTCGCCGCCTGGGCTTTGGCATTGGCCACTACGGCGTTAAACAGGGTGGATTTTCCGACGTTGGGCAGCCCGACAATTCCGGCTCTCAGCATGGCGATCGCGTTCTGGATGAGGTAAACCTTATCCAGCATAGGAGAGCAGCGGGGCAAACGGTA
>JAQCKL010000586.1 GCA_027592485.1 Cyanobacteriota bacterium | reverse complement strand
GTCAGGGTGATGGATGGGGCGATCTCCCCTGAGAGATCGCTGTCGGTCCGCGAACCGTCGTGCTTGCCGTTGTAATGGGTTATGTGAGCCGCGCACCATGGTGATGGGTCGAGGGTGCTGATCCCTATTGGTTCAGGTAAGCCCTTAAGATCAAGACTGATTCCCATGGATGTGCGATCTGCTGCGAACTGCATTGATTCGCGCCTCCTGTCCTCTATGCCATCTACCCCACTGGATTGACCCCCATGGCGTCCGAGTTTCCGTCTTCATCTATCGAACCCCCCCAAGCCACTGCCGACCATCGGGGGCAAGTGCGTCGCGTGTTGGTCATTACCCTGCTCCTCAATCTGACGGTGGTGGGGCTCAAGTCCCTGGTGGGCTGGTGGACGGGCTCCCTGAGCTTGCTGGCCGATGCCCTCCATAGCGTCACCGACAGCGCCAACAATGTCTTGGGTCTGGTGACCAACCAACTGGCCTCACCCCAGCCCGATCGCGATCACCCCTATGGCCACCAAAAATTCGAGGCGATCGGGGCGTTGGGCATTGCCGCCTTTTTGGGCATTGCCTGTTTTGAGATCCTCAAAAGTACCGTAGATCGGCTGCTCTCAGGGGAGGGCGTTGTCACCATGTCTGCCAATGCCCTGTGGATCATGCTCGCGGTACTGGGCATCAACATTGGGGTGGCCTTTTATGAACGCCGGGTGGGGTTGCAGCTCAGCAGCAAGATTTTGATTGCCGACGCCCACCACACCATGAGCGATGTGTGGATCACGATTTCGGTATTAGCGGGCCTGATCGGCGTGTGGTTGGGGGTGCAGTGGCTGGATATCGTGATTGCCTTCCCTGTGGCGATTTTGGTGTTTAGGAGTGGGTGGACGGTACTCCGGGATAATCTGCCCTGGCTGGTGGATGAAATGGCGATCGCCCCCGAGGCCATCTACACCGTCGCCATGCAGGTGCCGGGGGTGCTCAACTGCCATGACATCGCCTCCCGAGGGCTCTTAGGCCGACAGGTGTTTATCGATATGCACATGGTGGTGGAACCCCGCGACATCGCCCGCGCCCACGACATCACCGAAGAGGTAGAAGCCGCCTTAGAAGCTCGCTATGGCCCCACCCGAGTCACCATCCACCTCGAGCCCGTTGGCTATCAATCCCAGCAGATTAGTTATTGATGTGAACCTACCCACCTGGATTACCCTGTCTCGCCTGTTGGGGGCTCCCATCGTATTAGTCCTCTTGGCTGACCCCACCCCAGATCGCCAGTGGTGGGCGGTGGTCGTATTTCTGATCGCCGCCAGTACCGACTGGGTGGATGGCTATCTGGCCCGTAGGCTCGATCAGGTGACGGAACTGGGCAAGTTTCTCGATCCGCTGGTGGATAAGTTACTAGTGATGGCCCCGCTGTTGGCCTTAGTAGATATGGGCCGGGTGCCCGCTTGGGGGGTGTTTTTGATCGTGGCGCGGGAGCTAACAATCTCTGGATGGCGGGTGAATCCGGCCTTTCAAGGAAAGCAAGTGCCGGGGGCCAGCCAGTGGGGCAAGGTGAAGACGGTGGTGCAGATTGGGGCGATCGCCCTCCTCCTCATGCCCCTCACCGGACCCTGGCCCGGAATGGCCTTGGTGCTGTTTTGGATTGCCGTGGCCCTTACCTGGGTGTCGGGGTTGATCTATTTACGTCCCCGCAGAACCTGAACAATGCAAAATCAAAAATGCAGCACACTCATAAAATTTCGGCTAGGGCGGTGGGGACGAGCCAATCATCGCTATTGACGATGGTGACGAATTCTCCTTGGATAAAGCCAAACATCAAGATCGAGGGCATGGCCGCGACCTTGCCCTAGCTTTACTCAGCCGCAAAAACTTCGGCAACGGTGAGGGAGAGCTCAGGAAAAATGAGGGATGGGATGGGAGCGCTGCCGGTAAACTGCAGCGCTTCGTAGAGGTCCTCGACAGGTTGCATGACAGTGATGCAATGCTTGATGGGATCGACCACCCAGTATTCGGGGATATTGAGGACGTTGTATTCGACGCGCTTGGTGCGGTAGTCGGTGGTGACGGTGGAGTCGCTGACGACTTCGACAACGAGGAAAGGGGGCGGATCGTTGAGACGAATGATTGCCTCTTGGTCGCGGAGGATACGCCACTGCTCTAGGGAGAGTACCATTACATCGGGGATGCGGGCGGTGTCCCAGCGACCCCCACGGGGCGACTGAATCGCGATCGCCATTTGCTTGGCGGTCCACTCGCGGCCCAAGCGCTTAATTTCGTCGCGGAAGGTATCGTTGAGGAACTCGGCTATAGCTCCGTGGCGACCTTTGGGTTGGGCCATGGCGACTAGTTCCCCATTGACCAGTTCGTAGCGGGCATCGGTGCTGTCGTCATGGGTGAGGTAGTCATCCAGGGTAAAGCGCTGGGTGGTGACGGTCATGGGGAGGTCTCCGCAAGGTGGAGGCACAGTATTGTCATCGTAACGCTGATGTTATCAGTGCCAACAGAATCGCTGCGCCCTGAAGTCCTGACGAAACGGCAATGCTACTGTCAGTGCGCTGCCCCAAACCCCAACGGGTCCTCACCGACACAATCCCTACCGCCGGGTCAAAATACCGCGCCCGGTAGTACATCATCTCGGTCTCTTTGATAGGCGATCCAGCTCCTTTTTTGTCCAAAGTCCAGTGATTCAGCACCGTACCGCTGTTGTCAATCACATCCCGCACCGAGCCCTGATGGTCGCTCAAGGCCCAGTGGATTTTGTCAGCAGCTTTTCTGAAATCAATCGTGGG
>JAQCKL010000585.1 GCA_027592485.1 Cyanobacteriota bacterium | reverse complement strand
AGGGTCCAAGTCCCGACCATCGATGGCGGCGACCTGGATCGGGCGATCCGGAATTAAGGACAAATCATCCACAAACCGAGCCAGCCCATCGATGCGCCGTCCCTGCTGGGCAATATGCCAGAGGGCGATTTCATCATGGGTTTTGCCACCCCCAAAGCTGGTCTCCAGACGGATGATCGGTGCGCCCCCAATCTGGCCAGTGAGCCGCCCAAACACCTCTTTAATTAGGGTCTTGAGCCCATCAGTGGCGAAGGTATTGGCAAAGAAGGTGGCCGGGTCTCCATACACGCGGGGAGCCTGCCCCTCCACCACCAACCGCAGCTTGGCGGCAAATAGATCTAGGGACAGATCCCCTGAACGGATTTCATCGCGGGGGATACAGGTATCAAATACAGAAGACAGCATGGGGTGACCCGATCAGCGCTGGAGCAAGGGCAGTGGCTTGCCGTCAGCTTGCCCGCCCACAGGGCCAGTCACTAGCAGCCATGGTTTAAATTTCAGCGCAGATCAGCAAAACGGACACACTCCATCGCCCATAATCTTGGCTCAGTCATCGGGAATCCCTTCCAGAAACAAGCGTGGGCATGGGTCATCTCTGATAGCTGCTGTTGCAGGTCATGGCCACGGGGGCATATCCCCGGCACCGCTCACTTCGCATCCTGGGCTATCTATCGGCGGGTACCTCTGGCGTACTTGTTGTAAGCCTCATGGCTCAGCACTGCATAAGGCTGGAGGGCTTGGCCTGAGATATGGCAGAGGAGGCGATAGTTGCGCCCCAGGGGAATGCGGACTACCGAGCGATCGCCATGCCAACGAATGTCTTGGAGATGTTTGTAATGGATGCCTTGGTCTAGCTTCTGCAAGACCTGTCGGGCCTGTCGAACGATGTGTTTGGGTAACCCAGTCAGGTCGATGGGGTCATCCTTGAAGCTGTCTCGCCATCGCTGTTTCTGCTGTTGCTGTAGACGCTGGGGGTGAACAGCTTGCTGCTGCCTTTGGGTTGCCTGTCTACAGGCTTGGCAGGTTTGACCAAGCCCACGGTGGCCGCAGGCAAAGGACTTGCGGTGTTTTCTGCGTGTCATGGATCAGTGAGGAAGCGTGACTAGGACAGGGGTAAACACTCCTCACGCTGGCAGGTTTTCTTGGGGAAAGCCTTGGTGATGTCCGGCCTTTTGGCAGGACGGTGGCGGTTCGGTGAGGACTTTACGACTGCCTGAGGACGGTTTCTCTCACCCTAACAAGTACGGGTGACCTATAACAAAAAATCCCCCTGTCGATGGACGGGGGCAGGGCAATGTCTCGGCACAACTGAGGGTGGCCATGGAGCGAGGGTACAGATCAAGACCCGCGATCTCTAACGCAGTCGTTATGAGGGCTACATTCTGCCCTAGACGTTTGGTCAAAAATAGTGGAGTTTTTCATGTGCGTAGATGCACCCCTCCCTTCCCGCCTCCCGTTGGGAAGGGGGTGTTTTTTTATTGAGACATCGGGGCGAAGGCCATGTTGGCGCTGATCAGAGCGCTGCACACCCTGGTCTTTGGGGTGATGTTTGGCGCGATCCTCTTCTTGCTCTACTGCGGGGTGGTGAATCAGCTCTCGGGCTGGACGGCGATCGCCTTTGTCACCATTGGGATCGAGGTGGTGATCTATGCCTGCAATGGCATGAAGTGTCCCCTTAGGACCTGGGCCGAACGCCTCACCCCCACCGGGCAACCTGTGGTGGATATCTACCTACCGCCCTGGCTATCGAGTCGGGTGGTGGCCATCTCGACCCCGTTGCTGGGGCTGGCCTGTGGCCTGCTTGTCCTGCGATTACTTACCAACTGATAGGACAAGGACTGAAAGTGAGCCAAAAACTGAGCCAAAAATCGCGGCCACCGCCAACGATTGTAGTCAAACCCACGGGAACCCTTAGGACAGTCCTACAGGGCATAGAACAGCTTTGTAAGAGCCACCTTGACTATGCGTTTTGTCTTAATTGCCCTGGGGGGTATCGCTGTCCTTGGGGTACAGTTCAGTTTTCCAGTCGCTTTATCGGCTGATAATGCCTGTGACCCGGCCTATCCAGGCGTTTGCATTCCATCACCACCCCCAGACCTGGATTGTCCAGATATTGAATACCGCAACTTCACCGTCCTAGACCCCGACCCCCACAACTTCGATGGCGATGGGGATGGTATTGGGTGTGAGAGCAGGTAGTTAAAGGGTTGCACCTATTCCACAAGATGACAGAACAAGAATCAGAATCATCCACAACGGCCATGTTTCAAGCCCTACAGGTCCAAGCCGGATCACTGGGTTGACGGTGCATGGCGCAAATGATTCCCGAGGCAATTCCGTCTAAGGCTAGCCAAGGGGAGCAACTGATTTTCAACACCCTGCGGGACAAACTCCCCGCTGACTTTTTGGTGTGGTACGAGCCCAGGGTGAAAACCTTCTATCCCGATTTCCTCATCCTGGGGCCGAGCTTTGGGCTGCTGATTCTGGAAGTAAAGGGCTGGTATGCGGGCCAGGTGGAAGAGGCCAACAACAACTTCTTCCGGGTGCGGTGGCAGCGGCAAGGCCAAATTCACACCGAGAACTACCCCTCTCCCCTCCGCCAGGGCCACGGCTATTTCTCTGATGTGTCCAATCTGCTGATGGGCTATCCCATCCTGTGCCAACCGGACGGCAACTATCAGGGGCGGTTAGCTTTCCCCATCGGCGTCGGGGCGGTGATGTCCAACATGAGCGAAGCCCAATCCCGCGAAGAAAACCTCTATGGCCTGCTGGAGAAACCGGAGGTGG
>JAQCKL010000584.1 GCA_027592485.1 Cyanobacteriota bacterium | reverse complement strand
AGATATTTGTGGGCAGATTGCCTCCCCAGCACCCGTGATTATTTATCCACCTGCACCGAACGTTTATGACCAGGATGCTATTGATGCATTCGATGATTCTTGGTACGGTCCCGATTAATATCCCAGGGTTAAATCAGGTTGGTAGCGGCACACTTTATCAAGGTGTTTGGAAGGCGCGATCTCTGATGACGGCATGGATATGCCGCTGTCAATAGTTTTCGAGTCGCCAATGCTCAAGCACCCAATTGCAGTTGCTCAATTTTTTGCTGCACGGCTTGAGCATCTTCAGTGTGACCTGATGCTGTGAACAACTTGATGGCGATCCTATAATCCGCTAACGCTCCCGCTGCATTACCGAGCATCAACCGAAGATTGCCCCGTTCTACGTAGGCTTCAGAGCGGCCAGCATTCTGCTCGATCGCTGCTTTGAAGTCACGATGGGCCAATAAAAGCTGACCTGTCTTGGCGTAAACCGCTCCTCGGCGGGTATAGCCAAGGCCATCGGAAGGATAGATTCTAATACTCTCTGTATAGTCCGCGATCGCAGACTTAAAGTCCCCAACGGCTTCCCAAGCTTGGCCCCGTAGAAAATGCACGTAAAAATCATCCACCGCAGACAGGCTCAAAGCCTGGGTGTAATCGGTAATTGCCTGTGTCCATCGACCTAAGTGGGCATATACCTTACCCCGTTCAAGATAAACTCGGTAATCAGAGGCCGCACTCAGGGACTTACTAAAAGCATCAATAGCCCCTTCATAGTCTTTCAAATAGACGCGATCTAACCCTTGATTGAACCACCGTTCAGCCTCTTCGTTAAAGGCAAACACCGCTGGTACTGTGGGATCTGCTGGGCTGTGATGGGCATGACCTGACGGGGCTGCGATCGCGGTGGCTGACACCATGCCCCAGCCCCCCAGGGTGAACCACAGCACCGAGAAAACAAGCAAAATTTGCCGACGTAGAGACATAGCTGAGCATCTTGGTATAGACCGTTGAACTCCTAGGTTTGGAGCTAGAGATGTGAGCAGACAAGGGGTTCCGCTCACATCCCCGGTGCTCCCTTCACTGCCATCCCGCCCGGAGACAGCGGGCTTAGACCGCATTCCCCAAGGTCGTACCTGGCAATCTACCGGTCCTACAGTACGGGTGGATTGTTGAAGTCATAGGGCTGGGGTGGCACGACGGACGAGGGGTTCGTCGAGACATTGCCGACCTGGAAGCCCCGCATCATGTCGTGATCTTCGTGCACAAGGTTGTGGCAGTGGAACATAAAGCGACCGGCATGGGGACCAAACTTACCAATGATCCGTACAGTTTCGTTTTCGCCCAAGTAGAAAACATCCTTCCACCCTTGTTCATACGCTTCAGCGGGCCGACCATTGCGATCGATCAACATGAAATCGAGCAAGTGAACGTGGATGGGGTGGTGCCAACCGCCAGAATTGTTGACCAAATTCCAGATTTCAATCCCTTCTAAAGGAGGGTTGGCCTCCATATCATTTTGATCCCAAACTCTGCCGTTGATAGTCCATTGCTCCACCGGGTTGCCGGGCACAAAATCTCGCCCAAAGCGTAGCTCACGGGTCCGCTGAGCTTGACTCAACAGCACAGGCAGTGGCGGCAACAATTGCAAGGTGCTGGGGACCTCGCTGGTGTCTGGTGTGGTGGGATCACTCACCACCTCAAACATCATGACGTCGTCGGTCTTGTTGTAGTCTTCGTTGTTGGGCAAAGACCGATTTCTGAGTTTGATCTCTTCACCGATGGGAAATTCGGAAAAGTCAATCACAAACTCATAGCGTTCAGCCGGACTAATGATGAAGCGGCGCACCGTCGCGGGGGAACTGCGGTAGCCAGCATCGGTGGCAATCATAGTGAACCGGGCACCCCGAGTCATTTGCAACTCATAGGATCGCGATATGGATGCATTTAACATTCGGAAGCGATATTTACGGCGCTCCACCGGCATCCGGGGCCAAGCCACCCCATTAATGGTGATGACATCCCCAAACATATCTTTAAAGTCCCCATCATCTAGGGAGGTTGGGTCGCCATCAAAGTCCACTTCGCCCCGGCGATCGAAGAGTTTGTCGTGCAGCACCAGGGGCACATCATAGGCAGGGCCATAGTTGGTATTGGGGCCATAGGGACCCGGACCCATCAAATCAGGACCTTTGGGGAGATTCAGGGTATTGTCTACCGCTTCGTCATAGACGATGTACATGCCCGCCAAGCCCAAATTGACATTGGTGGCAGTCTGGTGCACCGCATGGTCGTGATACCAGATGGTGGCAGCTCGGTTATTGGGATAAACGTAGTCTTTGTAGTAGCCCGGCTGGCTGATGTCATTGGCCCAACCGTCAAATTCTGGCAGGGCCGCCATGCCATGGAGGTGGGTAGACATGGGAATGTCTAGGTTGTTGATCATGCGCACAACGGATTGGCGATCTTTCCGCTGACGAATTAGGGGACCGGGAAACATGCCATCGTACCCGTACACCGTTGTGTTGGCTTTGCGGGGAATAAACTGCTGGGTCCCGGTCTGGGCAATGATTTGGTAATAATCTGTGCTGCCGTCGCTGCGCACAGGCGGCAACACGGGAGGTCGCCTAAAGGGCAAGGTATAGGGGCTACCCGCCCGGCTGTTGGGGTCAGCCCCAAAGGCTGCTTGCGGGGCCGCAACGGGCAGCAGCACTGAACCGCCCGCAATGGCGGCGTACTTCATCAAATCTCGTCTACTGATTTTCATGGCCGTGATGATCCTTGGTATCAAGTCCCTGGGGGGAGGTCGTTGCTGTTACAGAC
>JAQCKL010000583.1 GCA_027592485.1 Cyanobacteriota bacterium | reverse complement strand
TCCTTCTTGGATGATGACCAAATCGAAGCTGGTTTCGTGCTCACCTGCGTGGCTTACCCCACCGCTGATTGCACCATCGAAACCCACAAAGAAGAAGACCTCTACTAAACGGCTGCGACCCACCGGGTCTTGGCTTGAATAAAAAATGCCGGTGAGGGTTTCCTCACCGGCATTTTTTATGATCTTTGGTATCTCTAAGGATGTATTGCTGATATAAGCGTGACCTATGACCCTGACGTTGCCGACCTATGCCCTCACCCACTGTCGGCTTTACACCGGAGAAGGGCAGTTAGCGGATCATGCGGTGCGAATTGCAGGCGATCGCATTGTTGATATTCTCCCTGAGGCGGCCCTACCAGGCGATTGCCCGACGGTAGACCTCCAAGGCCAGGTGATTGCCCCTGGCTTTATTGACTTGCAGCTCAATGGCTGTGGCGGGGTGATGTTCAATGACGCCATTACCGCGGCCACCCTAGACCAGATGCACCGCACTAACCTGCGCAGCGGTACCACCAGCTTTTTACCCACCTTGATCACGGCCCCCGACGCTGATATGCAGGCAGCGATCGCCCTCGTGCAGCAATACCGGCAGCAGCAGCCCCATTCGGTTCTCGGCCTCCACCTAGAAGGCCCCTACCTCAACCCCCAGCGCAAAGGCATCCACAATGGGGCTGATGTGCGATCGCTCGATCCCGCCATGGTGCAGACCTTGGTGGAAGCGGGGGGCGAAACGATCAAGCTCCTGACCCTAGCCCCAGAGCAGGTCACCAACACCGATATTCAGCAATTGGTATCGGCAGGCATTCAAGTCTCAGCTGGGCACACCAACGCCACCCTAGAAGAGGCCTTAGTAGGGTTTGAGGCAGGCATTTCCATGGCCACCCATCTGTTTAATGCGATGTCCCCCTGGCAGAGCCGTAACCCTGGCATGGTGGGGGCAGTCTTTCAGCAGGAGTCGGTGTACGCGGGCATCATTGCCGATGGTCACCATGTCCATTTCACCTCAATTCAACTGGCCAAAAAGCTGAAGGGAGACAAGCTGTTTTTGGTCACCGATGCCACCCCACCTGCCGGGACTGACCCAGACGGGACTGACCAGATGATGTCTTTCCAGATTGGGGGGCACGAGGTGTTTTACCAAGGGGGCAAATGTGTCTCGGCAGAGGGCACGTTGGGAGGCTCAGCGCTGACGATGATTGGGGCGATCGCCCACATTGTTCTTGATGTCGGCATTGAGTTGGCAGAAGCATTGCGAATGGCGAGCCTCTATCCGGCGCGGGCGATCGGGGTCGATCACCAGTTAGGACGTTTGGCCCCAGGATATATGGCCAATCTCGTCCTGTTGGATGATCGGCTATCGGTGCTAGGGGTGGTGGATCAAGGGCAGTTGCGATCGTTTGCCCCAGATTTTTTGAGTCAACCAAGCAGCCCATCTTAGAAACTTCCGCCAATCTGCGCAGATAGACTGGGCTGCCATCGCCCCGATCTGCAGTAATCAGCCGACACCCCTGGGAAAAGGAGCCGTCACCAGACCGGTTAGGACAAGACTGCGAGCCATTTTAATGCTGCGCTGAGCATCAGAGCGATACTCGGCGTCCCAACCACAATCGCCAGCGCATGACGTCACCATGGCTTCAAAAGACGGCTTTACCAAGTTTTTACGTAAATAAAAATACTGATTTTAATGGGCAAAAAGACCATAAATATAATCCCTAAATAAACTACTTAAGCCCACAATAAATCCTTAGTGAACAGCACGGATTCCTAGTTCTTAAATGGGGATTCTAGAGCATAGGAGTTCATTGAGAGCATTTAAATGGGTACCCAGGCAGGGGTCGGCATTAGCCATCATCGCAATCCAAAACAGGCTGGTTATGACGCAGCAAACCAGGCTTTACAAGCCGCAAACATCACCACACCTGATTTTGTGCTGATGTTTGCCTCCGTCGGCTATAACCAACGAATATTACTCGATGCTGTCCGTGAAACCACTCAAAAAACACCCCTGATCGGTTGTTCTGGGGAAGGAGTGATTGTCCAAGGGGAAGCGGATGAATCCAATTTTTCCGTGGCTGTGATGGTGATTCAATCTGATGAGATTCGATTCAGCCAGGGTGGAATATCAGGCCTCAGTCAGGATGTTCAGGCCGTTGGGGCTGAGGTTGGTCAAGCCTTAAGTCGTTCTTATCAAGAAGATACTATCACTACATTTTTATTTGCCGATGGTATGTCTTTTAATTTTGATCGACTCATTTCAGCCCTAGAAGCCAATTGCGACCAGGCGACGCAGGTGCCATTACTAGGGGGGCTTGCTGCCGACAATTATGCAATAGAAAGGACGTATCAATACTGTGATGACAATATTTTGACCGATGGTGTTGTGTGGGCCACACTTGCTGGATCCGTTCAAATTGCCTGGGCCATCAACCATGGCTGTGTACCATTAGGGAGTAAATATACGGTTACCCGAGCCCAGGGCAATCAGATCTTTGAACTAGACGATCAACCTGTCCTGGCTATCCTGAGGGAATATTTACTAGAGGAGGAGTTTGACAATTGGGAGTTAGCATTTAGAAATTTATGTCTGGGTTTGAAAACTACCACCGATTTTCAAGCCTATGATGAATTCTTTGTGAGAGGTATTATTCATCGAGATGTCGATGCTGGATCAATCACCATTCCCACAGACATTCAAACAGGTACCGAAGTCTGGATGGTCCGTCGAGATGAAGAAAAAATTGAAGCGGGTATTCACCATATTGCCCAACAAATATCAGATCAATTAGGTGGGCATACACCTAAATTA
>JAQCKL010000582.1 GCA_027592485.1 Cyanobacteriota bacterium | reverse complement strand
CAATAGCCATCAAATAAATAAGCCTGGACGTTGTAGTCCTTGGACGCAGCGGGAATGATTTCCTTGCCAAAGTCCGTCTGCTCTGGGTTCTGCCGGAGCAGATCAATCAATACTTGCTTCTTGAAGACATAGATCCCCATGGAAGCAATGTAGGGCTTGACCTGCGCTTGCTCTGCGGTTAAACCCAATGTTGTGGTATCGACCCGCATTTGCTGGAGGTCATCGCCCTTAGGCTTTTCGCAAAAGTCAACAATGCGACCGCCTGCATCGATTTTCATCAAGCCAAAGCTAGAAGCCGTTTTTTCTTCAATGGGTACCACCGACAGGGTGATATCGGCATTGGTGCTGCGATGGCGCTCAATAAATAAGCTGTAATCCATGCGGTAGAGGTGATCCCCAGAGAGGATCAAAAACTCATCCACATCCCAAGACTCAAAAATCCACAGATACTTGCGCACCGCATCGGCTGTGCCCTGGAACCAGCTCGGGCTGTCTGGGGTTTGCTGGGCGGCCAAGACCTCCACAAATCCCTCGGAAAACTGTGAGAACGTGTAAGCCCGAGAAATATGCCGGTTCAACGACGCAGAGTTGAACTGCGTTAAGACATATTGCTTATGAATGTCGGAATTAATGCAATTGCTAACAGGAATATCAATTAACCGATACTTACCAGCCAGAGAAACCGCTGGCTTCGCCCGGAATTTTGTTAACGGATACAGGCGAGTACCGGCCCCTCCCCCCAGAATGATGGCTAAAACTCGTTTCACCAAAAACCTCGCAACTGCCTTAAACATCCCTCGATTGTCCACCTTTAGTGTGGGACGGTAGGTTCTCCTTGGCAAGGGGGAGCCGTGAATTTATTTGGGTTGGTGTGTTTTAAATAACCAAATGGGGATCAAGAAGATAAGTGACGTGATTTACAAGTAGACCCAAAGAAAAGGTTTCTCTTCTAGAAGCTTTAGCTATCAAGAGTTCCAGTATTTTTGAGTGGGCTAACGCCTGTATCCGTCTGCGCTGACTCCGCTGTAACTGTCCCCTGAGCGGAGTTGAAGCCAACCGGCGCTGACTCGGCTCAGCCTACGGCCAAGTCCGTTGGACGGATGCATCTCATGGGCCATCATGATCTAGGCATACAATCTACGCATAAAGGGAGAGCGGTTCTTTCGTCCCATAGGAATAGGCCGCGAACTCACCGATGTATTGGGTGTGGGTGATGAGCCCACTCTCCGGCTGCCACAGGTGCAAGTGGAACGCGGGAGGTTCCATCACAAAGGCATTTTTGCTGGTCGGGGTGAGCTGTAGGGCCACTTGGTGGGCCACACTGGGGGCCACGCTACCGACAGTTCCGGCCCAACTCACCTGAATAGAGCGGTGGACATGGCCACAGGCCACCCGCTGCACGGCTGGGTAGCGACGGATCACAGCGGCCAACGCTTCAGACCCCCGGCACTTGGATCGATCCATCCCTGGGATACCCATCAAAAAAGGAGGGTGGTGCATAAAAATCACGGTCGGTTGGTGAGGGGCTTGGGCTAATGCGGTCTCTAACCAAGCCAGACGCGGATCGTCAATTTCGCCATAGCTTTCTCCCTCCACCAGGGTATCCAAAACGATCAGCCGCACTGGATGCCCTTCAATCACATACTGCACCGGGCCGCTGGGGGGCAGGTAAGCCAATGTCGGAAACACTTGGCGAAAATGGTCTCGATGGTCATGGTTACCCATGGCCAGATAGAAGGGGGCTTCCAAAGGGGCCAACAAAGCCTTAAGGGCCTGGTATTCGGCCAGACTACCTTCATCGACTAAATCCCCGGTGGCGATGACGAGATCAGGCTGGGGATTGAGGTGGTTGAGCTGGGCCACCGCTGCGGCTAAAAACTGGTTGGTATCGACGATGCCATAGGCTTTTTCGCCCTCAGGCTGGATGTGCAGGTCGGTAATTTGGGCAATGAGCATGGTGAATTGTCGGAATGGGGCTATAAAAAAGTACCCGGCTTTAAAGCAAGGGGGCCATAGGGGAATTGGGGGCGTGGCTGGATCGGGTGGACCTAGGGAGACGTCATGGGATCGCGGAAGCCCGCGACGAAGGCCCGATAGTCTTCCAGATGGGGAAAGGGATCTTGACGGGGCTGCACCGGAAACACCCCTTGGGCCAAGGGGAAATTACGCACCCCAAAACGAGGGTTGTGATAGAGCTCCAATCCCTGGCCGGAAGTATTTGAGAGCCGCACCTGGATGGGAGCCGTAAAAAAAGAGGACTGCTCCAACGGTTGCCGTTGCGCCTCACTGTCACTGCCATGGAGAGATGCTAGGGTTTCCTTTAATTGGGTGATCAAACCCTGACTCAGGCCCCCTGTTACCGGGGTGGCGGATTCTGCTTCCACAAACTCGAACAAGGCGGTGCGCACCGCTTTGTTGTCTTTGAAGGGCCAACTGGCTAAATAGGCGATCGCCATCAGGGCCATTTCACTGTCGGCCACAAAGGTGAGTACTGTGCGGCGATGGCTGATTTCAATATCAGGGGGGCGCACAAACCAGGTCAGAATTTCAGACAGATGGTGATAGGTGCGGGCTAAGCTGGCGTGTGCGCCCTGGGTTAGGGCCACATCTACAATCACCTGCACCCGGGGCGGGCGACGATTAAAAAAGGTATGGATGGCGTTGGCATCTTGAAATGATTGAATTTTGGAGCGATCGCCATTGCGACTGAGATCCACCCAGTCACAACTGGTTTCGGTTGTGGTTAGGTCATAGCAGAGGGCCCCATATAGTAAGGCCCCATTCAGGGTGGCCCCAGAGAGATCGGCCCC
>JAQCKL010000581.1 GCA_027592485.1 Cyanobacteriota bacterium | reverse complement strand
AAAGTTCCCCCGCCATAGATGCAGGCGCTGGCGGGTCCCTTGAAACTGAAGCTGGGCCGTGGCGATCGCCGCCTCATCTTGATCAATGCCCCAGACCTGCACCGACGGGTCAGCATTCAAAATCAGCTGGCTGTGCCCCCCTCGCCCAAACGTGGCATCCAGGTAAGTCCCCTGTGCCGTCACCGCTAAGCCCTCTAATACCGCTGTGGGCAGCACCGGAATGTGGGCTAATTCAACCGAAGGCGATGGATTCAAGGGGAGACCTAGGGCGCATCATCAACTAACCGTGAGAAACTGGCTGGGTCGGCATTACCACGCCCGCCATTACCCCACCGTTAGGGGCTTTAACGATTTCATCGTAAGGATTCTGAGTTTAATGGATTACAGCCCCTAACCGACACGCTGGAATTTTCCCATCCCCTGGATCCCATCAATTCATTACCCAAGAATCAGGTATGAAACCGCCTGGATAGTTGGGGAAAGAGCCTCTATAGTAAGAACGGTAAGGATCCTTGGCGACTCCATGACACGCATTGAAACGAAGACCGACCCCATGGTGCTAAACCTGGGACCTCATCATCCCTCCATGCACGGGGTGCTGCGCCTGATTGTCACCCTAGATGGTGAGGATGTCCTCGACTGTGAGCCGGTCATCGGGTACCTCCATCGCGGCATGGAGAAGATTGCTGAAAGCCGCACCAACGTGCAGTTTGTCCCCTACGTCAGCCGCTGGGACTATGCGGCGGGCATGTTTAACGAAGCCATTACGGTCAATGCCCCAGAGCAACTGGCGGACATTGAGGTGCCCAAGCGGGCCAGCTATATCCGCGTGATCATGCTGGAGCTTAACCGCATTGCCAACCACCTCCTGTGGTTGGGACCATTCTTAGCCGACGTGGGCGCTCAGACCCCATTTTTCTATATCTTCCGAGAACGGGAGATGATCTACGACCTATGGGAGGCGGCCACCGGCTCTCGATTAATCAATAACAACTATTTCCGGATTGGGGGCGTGGCAGCTGATCTGCCCTATGGCTGGTTGGATAAATGCCTGGATTTTTGTGATTATTTTCCCGCCAAGGTCGACGAGTACGAAAAGTTGATTACCGACAACCCGATCTTCCGCCGCCGCATCGAAGGCATCGGCGTGATCTCCCGGGAAGATGCCATTAATTGGGGACTATCAGGCCCAATGTTACGGGGCTCTGGGGTGAAGTGGGACCTCCGCAAGGTCGATCACTATGAGTGCTATGACGAGCTCGACTGGGACATCCACTATGAAACCGAGGGGGATTGCCTCGCCCGCTACCTCGTGCGGGTACGGGAGATGCGCGAATCGATCAAGATTGTGCGTCAAGCCTGTAACCAGATCCCTGGCGGCCCCTACGAAAATCTAGAGGCCAAGCGGATGGCAGAAGGCCCGAAGTCGAAGTGGAACGACTTTGAGTTTCAGTTCGCGGGCAAAAAGATTCCCCCCACCTTTAAAATCCCGGCGGGCGAACATTACGTTCGCCTAGAGAGCGGTAAAGGGGAACTGGGGGTGTTTATTATGGGCGACGATAATGTCTTCCCCTGGCGATTTAAGATTCGTCCTCCTGATTTCAATAACCTACAGGTCCTGCCCAGTCTCTTGACGGGGGTGAAGGTGGCAGACATCATGGCCATCCTCGGGAGTATTGACGTGATCATGGGGTCCGTTGATCGCTAGGACTTAAAACACTATCCAGACCTGCTTCGAGATTGAGGCAAGTCTGCCTTCGGGCCATAGGGGGCGCTAGAGATCCAAGTAGAGAAGCACAGGATCTTTAGCGCCCCCTCGCATTTGGGAACGTTTAAGGAAGCGTGTTTCCTCCAACCAGGTTGTGTCTTCCGGCCCCAACGTTAGTAGTGTCTACCTATCTTGAGAACCGATGAGCGTGGCCTAAAGCAGCTGTCATCGATTGCCGCCGATGCAGCCTGGGATTCCCTAAATTGGGAGGCCCAATTAATGATATTGGCCCAGATGGCCCAGGAAACCTGGCAGAGCGATCGCGTTCAGATTTGGTGGGAGCCGCCCACGGCTGATTCCAAACAGCTCCATTGTGTCGCTGATACCGGTGCAATCGGCCATGATAACCCTGGCGGGCTTTCCAGCCTGGCGATAGATGCCCTCATGCCACTTTGGCCCGAGACGGTTGACACGTTTTCTCATCTGTTGGCAAAGCTTGAGGACCCCATCCCACTAGGGTCGGTACTGTCCCCCGGCGTAGCGCCCAGTGCCGTTTTAATGGTGGCCGTGCAAAGCGACCAAGGGGCCCATGGCTTGATTTTAGGTGAGCGCCATCCTCGTTCTTGGGAGCCAGCGGATATTTGGGCGGGGCGGTATCTGGGCCAACGGCTAGCCAGGGCGGCGGATCGTCGGGCCTTGTCCCAGATGCAAATGCAGCTTTCTCAACAAACCCAAGTGACTCAAAGGCTAGAGACAGAGCTAGGGCAAGCCACCCAAGCCTGGCAAGAGAGTCAGGTTTTCATTCAGGGTATTGTCAGTTCCAGTCCCTGTGTGATCTATGTCTATGACAACCTGATTGATCGCGTCATCTATAGCAATGGGGAATTGTTCCAGCAGCTAGGCTATAACCTGACGGAAATCAGCCAAATGCCTGGCCCCTTTTTGCAGGAGAGAATTCACCCCGAGGATATCGCTAAGGCTGATGAGCAGCGACGCCAGTGGTTAGAGGACACTGCCGCTGATATTTTGCAACTTCAGTACCGGGTGCTGCTGCCGAATGGGGACTGGCGTTGGCTGCTGATTCGGGAGGCGATTTTGACCGCAGAC
>JAQCKL010000027.1 GCA_027592485.1 Cyanobacteriota bacterium | reverse complement strand
CGAGTCGCCCTTAGAAATTGGGAATGCCCTCCCTCTTTATAAGATTCCGCTAGGTAGCATGGTTCATAATGTTGAGCTCCAGGCTGGCAAGGGTGGGCAAATTGTTCGCGCGGCTGGGACTTCCGCTCAGTTGGTTGCCAAGGAAGGCGATTACGTCACGCTCAAACTACCATCGACAGAAGTGCGCATGGTCAGACGAGAGTGCTATGCCACCATCGGCCAAGTGGGTAATGTCGATTCTCGCAATGTCAGCTTGGGTAAAGCCGGTCGTAAGCGCTGGTCAGGACGTCGCCCTGAAGTTCGAGGCAGTGTGATGAACCCTGTTGATCACCCCCATGGTGGTGGTGAGGGGCGTGCCCCCATTGGTCGTAGCGGACCCGTTACACCTTGGGGTAAGCCGGCTCTAGGGTATAAGACCCGCAAGAAGAAAAAGGCCAGCAGCGAATTGATTGTAAGACGGCGACGGCGGGTGTCGAAGCGAGGCCGGGGTGGGCGCAATGCCTAAGCAATTGCTTCTTCCAGCTGCTTTTCTTTGCCTAAGTCAGCGCTCATTGTGAGGTTCAAGTTCTATGTCTCGTTCTTTAAAAAAGGGGCCCTTTGTCGCCGATCATCTTCTACGCAAAGTAGAAGCCATGAACGTCAAGGGCGAGAAACAAGTGATTAAAACTTGGTCTCGGGCGTCTACTGTTTTGCCCCAAATGATTGGTCATACTATCGCTGTCCATAATGGACGTCAGCATGTACCGGTTTACGTGACTGAGCAGATGGTCGGCCATAAGTTAGGTGAGTTTGCGCCAACCCGTACCTTTCGGGGCCACGCAAAGAGTGATAAGAAAGCACGTCGATAGTTGGTGAGTCGGAGAATCCTAATGGCTGTTGATACCACTGCCCAGGTCAAAGCGGTCGCCCGCTACATACGTATGTCGCCCCACAAGGTGCGTCGGGTTCTCGATCAAATTCGAGGATCTTCCTACCGGGAAGCGTTAATTATCCTGGAATTTATGCCTTACCGTGCTTGCGATCCCGTGTTAAAGGTACTGCGATCTGCCGTCGCTAATGCCGAGCATAACAACGGCTTTGACCCAGGCAGTCTCATTGTCAGCGAAGCATACGCTGATGCTGGCCCAACGTTAAAGCGGTTCCGCCCCAGGGCTCAAGGTCGAGCGTATCAAATTCGTAAGCCAACTTGTCACATTACTGTTGCGGTCGCCCCTGAAGGCTTGGCAGACAGTTAAGGCATCTTTATTTTTGGAGAGGAACAACGCGTGGGACAGAAGATTCATCCAACTGGGTTTCGCCTTGGTGTCATCCAAGAGCACCGCTCTCGCTGGTATGCCGATAATCGGCGTTACCCAGGGCTGCTTCAAGAGGATTACCAAATCCGCCAGTATGTGGAGAAAAACCTCAGTAATGCGGGAATCTCCGATGTACAAATTGAGCGCAAGGCTGATCAAATTGATCTAGAGGTGCGTACTGCTCGTCCTGGTGTTGTCGTTGGTCGTGGTGGTAGTGGTATTGAAGCCCTACGGGTTGGGTTGCAAAAAATTCTTCATGACCCTAGCCGCCAAATTCGCATCAACGTCGTCGAAGTCGCCCGCGTTGATGCCGATGCAGCCCTAGTGGCCGAGTACATTACTCAGCAGTTAGAGCGTCGAGTTGCCTTTCGCAGAGTAGTCAGACAAACCCTCCAGCGAGCCCAGAGGGCTGGTGTAGAAGGCATCAAAATTCAGGTGAGTGGTCGCTTAAACGGAGCAGAAATTGCTCGGACTGAATGGACTAGGGAAGGCAGAGTCCCGCTGCACACGTTGCGAGCGGATATCGACTACTCCTATCAGACAGCTCAAACCACCTATGGCGTGCTTGGGGTTAAGGTTTGGATTTTCCGGGGCGAGGTAATTCCCGGACAAGAAGATCGGATTGCAGATCCTGCGGCTCAACCTCGACGACGGCAGCCTAAGCGACGGCAGCAGTTTGAAGATCGTTCGAATGATTCCTAGGGAATCCCACAAGTAGTTAAATTCCCCAGGGGTTGAATTCACTCCTCTTGAAGTAGCGTAATGGGCAGCGAGATTTGAAACCATGTTAAGTCCTAGACGAACTAAGTTCCGTAAGCAGCATCGAGGTCGAATGCGAGGCATGGCCCATCGGGGCAATAAGCTCAACTTCGGTGACTTTGCCCTCCAGGCGACTGAACCTTCGTGGCTGACTTCCCGTCAAATTGAGGCGGCTCGGCGGGCAATGACCCGCTACGTTCGGCGGGGCGGGAACATTTGGATTCGAGTTTTTCCAGATAAGCCTGTTACGATGCGTGCGGCAGAAACTCGGATGGGTTCCGGTAAGGGTAACCCAGAATTCTGGGTTGCTGTGGTGAAACCGGGTCGAATTATTTTCGAAATGGCTGGGGTCCCAGAAGAAACGGCTAGAGAGGCAATGCGTTTGGCCGCATTTAAGTTGCCTTTGAAAACCAAAATCGTTACACGTGAGTCGGAGGAATTTTGATGATGGCATTTCCCAAAATGGCTGACATTAAGGACCTCAGTGATGAAGAAGTTGTTATTGAAATAGCAGCAACTCGACGCCGCCTCTTTGATTTGCGTTTTCAGAAGGCAACTCGCCAGCTCGAAAAGGGGCTCCATCAGTTCAAGCAAGAGCGCCACAAGTTGGCTCAGCTCATGACTTTACAGCAACAGAGAAAGTCTGAGATTCAAACGAATGATGGTGCAGCGGTCGCAAATGACGCTAGTGACAACTGAAATTTAGGTCGAATGGGGATAGGACGCAATGGCGGTTAAAGAACGGATTGGGTTAGTGGTGAGTGACAAGATGCAAAAGACCGTAGTTGTTGCGGTTGAGAGTCGAGTCACCCATCCAAAGTACGGCAAGATTGTGGTGCGAACCAAGCGTTATAAAGCTCACGATGAGGAAGACGCTTGTCGTGATGGTGATCGTGTTCGAATTCGTGAAACGCGCCCCCTCAGCCGGACTAAGCGTTGGGTCGTTGCTGACGTTCTAGATCGCGCATCTCAGGTCTAACAGGAGGATAGTGAGCGATGATTCAGCAAGAAACCTATTTAAATGTGGCGGATAACAGCGGTGCCCGTAAGTTGATGTGTATCCGCGTCCTGGGTGGCAATCGTCGTTATGCAGGCGTTGGTGACGTAGTTGTTGCTGTTGTCAAGGATGCCATCCCTAATATGGCCGTCAAGAAGTCAGACGTCGTTCGGGCGGTTATTGTTCGAACGAAGAAGGGACTACGCCGTAGCAGTGGTATGAGCATCCGATTTGATGATAATGCTGCTGTGCTTATCAATGCGGATGGTAATCCTCGGGGCACACGGGTGTTTGGACCTGTGGCTCGAGAATTGCGCGAGAAGGAATTTACCAAGATTGTTTCGTTAGCACCGGAGGTATTGTGATGGCTAAGCCAGCCAAAGCAAAAGAGCGCCACAAAATGCATGTCAAAAGTGGTGATACGGTCCAGATTATTGCTGGTCGTGACAAGGGCAAGGTGGGCGAGGTCCTTTCGGTCATTACGAAGAATAGCCAAGTTTTGGTTAAGGGTGTCAATATCCGCACTCGCCACGTAAAGCCGAAACAGGAGGGTGAGTCTGGCCAAATCGTCACTGAGGAGGCTCCAGTTCACAGCTCAAACGTAATGCTTTACTCTGAAAAGCAAAAAGTTGCGAGTCGTATCGCCTACACCTTTTCTGAAGATGGTCGCAAGGTACGTATGCTCAAGAAAACAGGTGAGGTTATTGACTAATCCATTTGTTGATTTGGCATTGTGTTAATCAAGTTTTAGGGTCATTCCTGACCAAGACCAGGAATATTTAGAGAGCAACTTGTTATGGCGGAACAACTGAAAGCGTTTTACACAGAAAAAGTCACTCCAAAATTGATTGAACAATTTGGCTATTCCAATGTTCATCAAGTTCCAAAGGTGCTCAAGGTAACTGTTAATCGCGGGCTTGGAGAAGCCTCTCAAAATGCTAAAGCATTAGAGTCCTCTTTAAGCGAAGTGGCCCTGATTACAGGACAGCGCCCTGTGGTTACTAGAGCTAAGAAGGCGATCGCGGGCTTCAAGATTCGTGAAGGCATGCCGGTAGGTGTGATGGTCACGCTTAGGTCGGAACGTATGTATGCCTTCCTCAATCGTCTGATTAATTTGGCATTACCTCGTATTCGTGACTTTCGTGGAGTTAGCCCTAAGAGCTTTGATGGTCGGGGTAATTACACCTTGGGTATTAGAGAGCAACTGATTTTTCCTGAAATTGAATACGACAGCATTGAGCAGATTCGAGGCATGGACGTCACAGTTGTGACTTCGGCTAACACAGATGAAGAGGGGCGGGCCCTGCTGAAAGAACTGGGCATGCCGTTCCGGGATAATTAGACTTAACCACTGGAGAGGACTATGGCGGCTAATGACACAATCGCAGATATGCTGACGCGGATTCGCAATGCGAACCTCGCGCGTCATCAAACTGTGGATATTCCCTCCACGAAGATGACCCGGAGCATTGCTCAGGTTTTGAACGAAGAGGGATTTATTGCCGACTTTATTGAGGCCGGCGAAGGAAATCGGCGTCTGCTGTCGATCACCCTTAAATATCATGGTAAAACCCGAGATCCAATCATTAAGAATTTGAAGCGCGTTAGCCGACCTGGCCTGCGAGTCTATTCAAATCGCAAAGAGTTGCCTCGGGTCTTGGGTGGGATTGGTATTGCCATTATTTCCACCTCCAGTGGCATTATGACCGATCGCGATGCTCGTCGTCAGGGCGTTGGCGGCGAAGTGCTTTGCTACGTCTGGTAGCCAACTTTATGTCATTGACAGCCTTCAAGGAGTAGTAATTAAAATGTCTCGAATTGGTAAACGTCCAATCCCAATCCCTGCAAAAGTAACGGTGACAATTTCAGAGCAAACTGTCACCGTTAAGGGTCCTAAAGGAGAGCTGTCTCGGACATTGCCTGCTGGGGTTTCGGTGGGTCAAGAGGATGGCACTGTTGTAGTCAACCGTGATGATGATAGTCGCTGGGCGCGCTCTCGTCATGGACTATGTCGCACCCTTGTGGCAAATATGGTTGAGGGCGTTGACCAAGGCTTCCAAAAGCGCCTGGAAATCAAAGGTGTGGGTTATCGTGCCCAGGTTCAAGGAACCACGCTAAATATGAGCCTTGGATACAGTCATCCGGTCATATTTGATCCCCCTGAAGGCATTCAATTTGCTGTCGAGAATAATACGAAAGTCATTGTTACGGGTATCGACAAAGAAATTGTCGGTAACGTAGCTGCTAGTATTCGGGCGGCACGTCCCCCTGAGCCTTACAAGGGTAAGGGTGTGCGCTATGAAGGTGAACAGGTTCGTCGTAAAGCTGGTAAGACAGGGAAGAAATAAACCATGAAGGGCAGTCGTAAAGAGCTAACCCGTCGTCGCCATATGCGTATTCGGCGACGGGTCACTGGAACTACAGAGCGTCCGCGTCTAGCGGTTTTTCGCTCTAATCAAAATATTTATGCGCAAGTCATAGATGATACGCAGCATCAAACCTTGGTTGCTGCCTCCACCCTAGAAGCTGGAATCAAAGAGCAGGGAGGTGCTACTCAGGCTGCTTCGGCACTGGTTGGCAAGCTGATTGCCGAGCGTTCCCTCGACAAGGGTATTAAGCAGGTTGTCTTTGATCGGGGTGGCAAGCTCTACCATGGCCGAGTTGCCGCTTTGGCAGAGGCTGCTCGCGAGGCGGGTCTATCCCTTTAATGGGCTGACAACAGCCACCTGCAATGATTACTGGTTCTAGATGAAACTTAGGAAGAATTATGGCGAATAATGGTCGTCGCAAGAATACCCGTAACCGCGAAAAAGAGTCTGAATGGCAGGAGCGCGTTGTGCAGATTCGACGGGTTACTAAGGTTGTCAAAGGTGGTAAAAAGCTAAGCTTTCGTGCCATCGTCGTTATTGGCAACGAGAAGGGCCAGGTTGGCGTTGGCGTTGGCAAGGCTGGGGACGTGATTGGAGCGGTCAAAAAAGGGGTTGCTGACGGCAAAAAACACCTGATTGATGTTCCCCTAACCAAGTCTTACTCGATCCCTCAGCCCACAACTGGCCGAGGCGGGGGTGCTAAGGTATTTATGCGCCCTGCCGCACCTGGTACTGGGGTAATTGCAGGGGGAGCCGTTCGTACTGTGCTAGAGCTTGCCGGTGTTCGTAATATCCTGGCAAAGCAACTGGGTTCTAATAATCCTTTAAACAATGCTCGTGCTGCCGCAGACGCCTTGTCCTCCCTAAGGACATTGTCGGATGTGGCCCAAGAGCGAGGCATTCCCGTCGAGAAGCTTTACGCTTAATTTTTTGTTCTATCCATAGAAACGATCCATGAGACTGACTGATGCTCAACCGAAAGCTGGCTCAAAGCGCCGCAAACGCCGCGTAGGTCGAGGGATTGCCGCAGGGCAAGGCGCAAGTTGCGGTTTTGGTATGCGTGGCCAAAAGTCACGCTCTGGCCGAGGGACTCGACCAGGATTTGAGGGGGGGCAACTTCCCCTGTATCGCCGAGTTCCAAAACTCAAGCATTTCACCATTGTCAATCAGAAAGAATTTACAATCATTAATGTTGGTAAATTATCTGATTTGCCTGCCAATGCTGAGGTGACACTATCTTCTCTGATGGATATCGGTCTGATTACCACAGATGATGGTCCCCTTAAGATCCTTGGAGATGGTGAGCTGTCCGTGGCTTTAGAGGTAAAGGCGGCTGCTTTTACCCGTTCTGCTCGCGAGAAAATTGAAGCCGCAGGTGGAAGCTGCACAGTGACATCCTAACTGCACCGATCGCAATCCTGAGGCTACGGGTGTTTTGATGATCATCCCAAGCAGTCTAGAACAAGATAATCATCGGTTATGAATTAGCGGAACGGAGGGACTCAAGGTATGGTTGTTAGCCGCGGAAAAAATCCTAGCGCCCAAGAGACATTTATGCAGATGGCTCAAGCCGCAGGTTTGCGCAGCCGCATCTTGGTCACTTTGGGGTTGTTAGTTCTGGTGCGCTCGGGTGTATTTATCCCTGTGCCAGGTATTGATCGGGCAGCCTTTGCCCAAGCCATTCAAGGTGGTGGACTGGGGGGCTTTGTTGGCTTCATTGACATTTTTGTGGGGGGCGGGCTATCTGCCTTGGGAATTTTTGCCCTAGGTATTTTGCCTTTCATCAACGCGTCAATCATTATGCAGTTGCTGACTGCAGCCCTGCCAGCCTTAGAAGACCTTCAGAAAAATGAGGGCGAGGCAGGACGGCGACGAATTTCTCAGATCACGCGCTACGTTGCTCTCGGATGGGCAGTGCTTCAGAGTACGTTGCTGTCCTTGTTTTTGCTCAGCCCCTATGCTGAACAACCCGGTACATTTTTTATTGTGCAAACTGTTGTCGCCTTAACGGCAGGCTCTATGTTTGTGATGTGGGTTGGGGAGGTAATTACTGAGCGAGGGATTGGCAATGGTGCTTCCTTGCTCATTTTTATCAATATTGTTTCGACCTTGCCCCGTTCTTTGAACCAAACGATTGAGCTGGCTCAGAGCGGCGATCGCAATTTGGTCGGTGGGGTTATTATCCTGCTTCTCGTATTTCTCGCGATGATTGTGGGCATTGTCTTTGTTCAAGAAGGAACTCGCAGAATCCCAATCATTTCGGCCCGTCGTCAGGTGGGTCGAAAACTCTACTTGGAGCAGAGTAATTATTTGCCTCTCCGGCTTAATCAGGGCGGAGTAATGCCAATTATTTTTGCTTCTGCGGTTTTGGTTCTGCCATTATCCTTGACTCAATACGTTAGCAATCCAGCGTTTGTTCAAGCCGTCAATACCTATTTAAACCCAACTTCTTGGGTGTATGTCTCCCTTTATCTGCTGATGATTATCTTCTTCAGCTATTTCTATGCCTCCCTGGTTGTCAATCCAGAGGATATGTCTCGGAATTTAAAGAAGATGGGTGCCAGCATTCCAGGGATAAGACCGGGAAAGGCAACTACTGAATACATCGGTCGAGTCTTGAACCGATTAACTTTTTTGGGAGCTATCTTCTTAGGCTTGGTTGCCGTCATTCCGAGTGCGGTTGAGAGTGCTCCTCGTGTGCAAACTTTCAGAGGTTTGGGCGCAACCTCATTGTTGATTTTGGTGGGTGTTGCCATTGATACTGCCAAGCAGGTGCAAACCTACGTAATCTCTCAACGTTATGAAGGGATGGTAAAACAGTAGTGACAAGATTAGTCTTTTTGGGTCCTCCCGGTGCAGGGAAAGGAACGCAAGCTAAACAGTTTTCTGTTTTATGTGCTGTCCCTCATATTTCTACAGGGGATATTCTACGCTCAGCGGTTTCTCAAGGAACAGAATTGGGCAAGAAGGCTCAGTTGTACATGAATGCTGGGGAGTTGGTTCCTGACGTTTTGATTCTAGATCTGATCCGTGAGCGACTCTCTTCTCCAGATGTTTCTCCGGGTTGGCTCCTGGACGGTTTCCCTCGTAATGTTGAGCAGGCTATCTTTTTAGATACTTTACTTGAAGAAATAGGCCAGCCCTTTGAATGTGTCGTCAACCTAGATGTGCCTGATGAAGTTCTTGTTTCTCGCCTAGTCCAACGAGGGCTTGATGAGGGGCGAGCCGATGACACTGAAGGGACTATTCGTAATCGATTAGAGGTTTATCGTCAGCGGACAGAACCTTTAATCGATTTTTATCGTAGTCGCCAACAGTTGGTTTCGATTGATGGCAATCAGCCTATTGAGGTGGTAACCGCAGAACTCAATAAGATAGTGAGTTAATAGCATCTACTTCTAGATGTATTTCGGTTGGGCTTATGTGTTCATTAAGTTAGCTCGCCATAGTAGGACCACACTAGAGTGAACCAAATAAATCCTTTGGGAGGATATCAGCTTGTCTAAGCAAGACCTAATTGAGATGGAAGGGACCGTGACGGAATCTCTTCCGAATGCCATGTTCCGTGTTGATCTAGATAATGGGTTTAATGTTCTAGCCCATATTTCTGGCAAAATTCGTCGTAACTACATCAAAATCCTGCCCGGAGATCGAGTCAAGGTTGAGTTGACGCCCTATGATCTGAGCAAAGGCCGGATTACCTATCGGCTCCGCAAGAAGTAGTTCTTTGAGGCCCTTAGTTAGGCCTGTCCTTGCACTATGTATAAAACGCTACGACCCTCTAGATTATTCTGAACAACGATGAACATCGCCGTCTGGCATGATGGTTCGGCAGAGGTTCGTTCCCCTAGAAAATTGAATCCCCTCAAGGGAGGCAAATTCTAGGGATGCATCGGTTAAATTGGCACCGCTGAAATCTGTACGGGTCAGTATTGCCGAACTTAAATCAGCGCTGCTTAGGTTGGCACCAATGAGTTGGGCCTCTGTTAGGTTGGCCGTTTGCAGATTGACTGATCGCAGGTCTGCCCCCTGTAGATTGGCCCCGGTCAGGTTGGCTCCTCTTAAATCTGTACCATTCAAATTAGCTCCCTGTAAGTTGGCTCCAATTAAAGTGGTGTTGGCAAGATTTGAGTCTTGCAGATCGGTATTACTTAGGTTGGCCCCAGCTAGATTAGACCCGTTCAGATTGATGCTGGATAAATTTGCCCCACTTAAATCAACCCCAGCTAGGTCAGTTCTTTCGGAAATTACGGCTTCTAGCTGAGCGCGACTGAGGGCGCTAAGGCTGAGGGTACTGTCGGTCAGGTTCGCGCCGGTGAGTTGGGTTTCTCCTAGTAATGCGCCCGTTAGGTTAGCTTGCTGTAGGTCGGCCAAGAACAAATTTGAGCGGGTCAAGTTGGCATCGGTTAGATTGGCCGCGACGAGATTGGCCGAGGACAAGTCTGCTAAGCGGAGGTTGGTCTGGGTGAGCGTCGCGGTCTCAAAATAAGCTTGGGTTAGGTCTGCCTCTTCGAGATTGGTGCTGGTTAAGTCCGCCGCTCTTGCATCTGCGGCCCGTAAGCTGCCGTTTTGCAGATTGGCGGCGGTGACTGTGGCGGTGCGCAGATCGGCTAGAAAGAAGTTAGCGCCTTCGAGATTGGCCTGGTCCAAAACAGCTCTGTTTAAATTTGCCCCCTCTAGAGAGGAGCCAGCTAGGTTGGCCTCTGTCAGGTCTTGATCGCTAAAATCGACTCCGTCCAAATTGGCATGGCTGAGATCCATGCCAGTCAAATCCACTCCGCCAACCCCGGTAGTGAGAAATTGATGCACCAGCCGCCATTTGTCGGCAATGACCGTTTCTGGGGTGACGATCGCATTGCCTAGGCGCGCCAAATTGAGCACAGCGCGGGTTAGGTTCGCGCGCAGTAAGTTGGCATTCCGTAAATCGGCCCCTGTCAGGTCTGCTAACCCTAGGTAAGCCTCTCGTAGATCCGCACCATTCAGGTTGGCCCCTTGTAAGTTTGCCCCCCGTAAGTTGGCGCTGCGTAAATAGGCTCCCTCTAGATTGGCCTCTCGCAGATCACAGTCTGGGCAAGTGCGGGTTTCGATTAAGCGGGTTACATGGTCCGGGTTTGCTGCTGTTGCCACCGGTTGGTCAAGTGCCATCCCTCCTATCCCTATGGGCAGTAACCAGCCCAGTGCCCCTAGAAGGGTATAGCGATTCATCTCCAGCAACTCCACGAGAATGTTCCTATGATGGCGACCCCAGGGGCTTCCGACAAGGGGATGTTTCATGGTGGTAACAGTATGCCCCGTCCCTAGGGAGATTCAGAGTACCCTGGTAGCGGACCGTGTCTGGCAATTATTATCAAGTCTTTTGGAGTCATGGGGTTGAGGTCTCGTTTATTGCCCATCCTAAAGCAGCAAAGAGTTGGCCAAATTGGCTCCTGCTCTTGGATTCTGTCCGGGAGCCTAGTGGTTTTGACTGGATCATTCTGGCTGGGGCTGACGCCAATGGCGATCGCCCAACAAAATTTAGAAAATCTGGAAGACGTTGAATACTGGCGTGAGCTGTGTGACTTACAGGCTACAGCAGGTCAGTCGGCCCAGGAATCATCCCAAGCGACAGCCAATCCTGAGGCTGCGCTAGCGCTCTTTGCAGAGGCTCAAGTTGCCTGTGAGGCGGCCATTGAACTGGCCCCTCAGGATGACAGTCTCTGGGCGCGTCATAGCGGGATCTTGCTAGCCCAGGATCAATACCCCAACGCGATTGCCTCAGCAGGCCAATCCTTACGCTTTAATCCTGAAAACTCCTTGGCGTTTACCTATCGATGTATTTCCCATTACGAGCTCGGCAATTTAGAAATGGCGCTGGATGCCTGTAATGATGCCCTGCGGGTGGATGGCAGTTGGGGCAATCAGGCCCCATCGTTAGCCTGGCAATATCGAGGCAGGATTCTGGCTGGACAAGGTGATCCTGAATCAGCCCTAGTGGCCTATCTGCGAACCTTGCTGTTGGAGCCTGAAGACTCCCGTACCTTGCTGTATGAATGTCAGGCGTATCTCGACTTAGATAACTATGACAGCGCCGTTAATAGTTGCCAGGCGGCGCTGAGTGGCACTGGGAACTGGGGACCCGAATCCCCGGCCCTGGCCTGGTTTTACCAAGGGGTGGCTTACTTTGGGTTAGGCGATTATCCCGAAGCGGTGGCTGCATTTGATCGATCGGCTGATATTGATCCCCTCCATGCCTTGACTTGGGCTTACCAGGGGCGGGTTTTATCCGCCACTGAGCGATACTCAGAGGCTTTGTTGTCTTATACCCAGGCTGTGGCTATGGAGCCAGACTTGGCGCGGGGTTTGGTGGGCCAGTGCTCGGCCTTCAATAAGACGGCCGACTACGCTTCTGCCCAAGCCGCCTGTGAGGCTGCCCTGCAGATGGGGGATAACGAATGGTGGGATCTTGGCCCTGCGGAGGGTTGGGCACAATTGGCCCAGGCCTTAGCCGGCCAGGGCAGTTATGAAGATGCCCTGGCAGCAGCGAATCGGGCCGTCGGCATCCGCCCAGACTATGTCGCTGCTTGGAGCGATCGCGGCGTGGTGCTGTGGTATCTCGAAGACTATGGGGGGGCGATCGCCTCCACCCAGCAAGCCATCCAACTGGATGGGCAAGCCGTACGACCCTGGGCTAATCTGGGCAGCATTTTTCGCAGCTTGGGCCAGTATCCCGCCGCCCTGGAAGCCTACGACAACGCCCTCCAATGGGGGCCGAACGAGGCCGGGATTTGGGCTAATCGCAGTGTCGTGCTGTGGCACTTAGGACAATATGAGGACTCGATTCTATCGGCCAACCGAGCCGTTAATTTGAATCCTCGGTTTGTGACGGGCTGGTATAACCGGGGTACAGCCCTGGTTTCTGCGGGGCGCTATGGCGAAGCGGTCGAGGCCTTTACTCAGGTGATTAACCTTGACCCCAACCATGCCAATGGTTGGACGGGATTGGGGGTAGCCCTCAACCAGCTAGGACGCTATGACGAAGCCCGATTTGTCTTAGCCCAGGCGCTGGGACTCAATCCTCAGCAGCCGATTGCCCAGGCTATCCTGGCATCACTGCCCCCTCCCCAAGCCACAGCCCCGGCCACTTCTGCCAACGGTAACGCTTTTCCGGCTCTACTCCCTGCTGCTGCGCCCTAGTTGCACTCAAAGGTCAACCCATGTCCTTCCCCTACCGCAATACCACCCATCGTCGTTGGGGAGATCGGGGCTATCGCCGGATCGGGTTGGGACTCTTAACCCTGATCACCCTGATGGGCTGCTGGTTATTGCAGGGGAAACCCTCCTTCTCGGCACAGCACCCTTCCACCGGTGCAGCAGTTGCGCCAATCACGGTCCTCGCCCAATCGCCCTCCCTCCAGGCCAGTTATGACCTCTATGAAGCGGGGCAGTTGGATGAAGCAGCCAGCCTACTGCAAGACGCCTTAGGAACCTACCGGGCTGGGGGCGATCGCCTCCGGGAAGCTGTGGCCCTCAGTAATTTAGCCTTAGTGGAAGGGCAACAGGGGGGCTGGTCCCAGGCGCACCAGCATATTGATCAGGCGATTACCTTGCTCCAGGGCAGGAGCATTAGCGATCGTCGTCGCCCTCGGATTCTGGCCCAGACCTTTACCATTCAAGGGCAACTGCACCTTGCCCAGGGCAATGAAAATGAGGCCCTAGGGGCTTTTGAAGCCGCCACCACCCTGTATCAAGGGGAAGGCGATACGGCCCAAACGGTTCGTAGCCAAATCAACCAAGCCCAAGCCCTGCAGGCCAATGGCTTTTATCGACGGGCCATTCGGGAAATTCTGGCCCCGTTAGCTCAACAATTGGGATCACAGCCCGATTCGCTCATCAAAGCCGAAGGTCTCCATAGCTTGGGAGAAGCGCTACTGGTGGCTGGGAGCACTCAACAGGCCGAAGACGCGCTGAATTCAAGTCTATTCGTACTTAATACCCTGGAGCGATCGACAGATTTGTCTGGGGAAGACCAAGTCCGCTTGCCCATTGTCAAGGCAGCGGTGTATATGAGCTTGGGGAATACGGTGCGATCGCGCCAAGAGACTGAGGCGGCGTTGAGCTACTACCAACTGGCGGGCCAAGCCGGTAGTGAGGCTAATCGGTTGCGGGCTGACCTCAATCAACTCAGTCTCTTGGTGGACACAGAGAGATTTGGGCAAGCTGCCAGTCTTTGGCCCAGGCTTTGGCCTCAAGTCGATCAGCCCGCAACCAGTCGGGATGGATTGTATGCCCGCCTCAACTTTGCCAATAGTCTGATCAACCTGGGACCAGAACATCGAGGACCCGACTGGTCTACCTTGGATGCGTTTTTGACGGAAACCCATCTCCAGGCTCAGGCCCTGGGCGATCGCCGCTCTGATGCCTATGTTTTGGGCACCCAGGGTACGGTGGCGCTCAAGGGGGCGACCCTGGGGCGGGCCAAAGCCCTGACGGAACAGGCTTTGGTTTTGTCTGCTTCGGTCAATGCCACCGATATTATCTACCGCTGGCATGAGCAATTGGGGCGCATTCTAGAAGCCCAGGGTGACTTGAACGGAGCCATCAATGCTTACCAAACAGCCGTCAGCAGCCTGAAAAGATTGCGTACGGACCTGTTAGCGGTTAATCCTGACTTGCAGTTCTCATTTCAGCAGAGTGTAGACCCCATCCACCGGAAACTGGTGAGCTTATTGCTCGAAGCCTATGAGGAAGAAATTGCCAATAAGGCCAACGGTGCTGGATCTGCCAATCTAGATGCGGCCCGCCAAGTCTTGGAATCCCTGCAGCAAGAGGAGCTGAATAACTATCTCCGCGCTGCTTGTCTTGATTTGGAAGCGGTGCAAATTGACCAAATTGCCCAGGCCCAGTCCACGGCGGTGATTTATCCGATCATCTTGCCCGATCGCCTCGCTACGATTGTCAGCTACCCTGGCCAAACCCAAGTGGCTGCTAAAGGGGCAGAGGGCAAAGCGATTGCTTCTACCCATGAAGTCCTTGAACTCTATCCCACCAATGTGGCTGAGGGCACGGTGGATGAAACCCTACGGGGTTTGCGGCGGGATTTAATCAACCGGATTAGCTTGGGTTACCGTAGCTCTGCGGCCCAAGTCTATGACTGGTTGATTCGTCCCATTGAGCCGGATCTAGAAGCCAATGGGATCGACACCTTGGTCTTCGTCCTGGATGGGGGACTACGCAACGTGCCCATGGCCGCATTGTTCGATGGAGAGCAATTCTTGATCGAGAAATATTCCATTGCCCTGACTCCTGGTTTGCAGTTGTTGGCTCCGAAACCCCTCCAAGATCAGGTGCTGTCTACATTGACCTTTGGGCTGTCAGAGGCCGTGAATGTGGATATTCCCAATAGTGATCGCACCATCAATTTCTCTCCCCTCCCGAATGTGCCAGCGGAGATCGAGCGCATCAGCAGCCTGATTCCCAGGACTAATGTGCTGCTGAACGCAGAATTTACCCCCGGCAGCTTTCAAACGGCCCTCGCCAACAACAACGCCACAGTGGTGCATTTGGCCACCCATGGCCAGTTCAGCTCCAACTCCAATGAGACCTTTATCGTGGCTTGGGAGGGCCAACTCATTACCATTGATGATCTGACGGTCTCCCTGGAAGCTACGGCCAGCAACCAAGATGCCGATGTGGAATTACTCGTGCTGAGTGCCTGTGAAACAGCAGCGGGGGATGATCGCGCTGCCCTGGGCTTGGCGGGTATTGCCGTGCGAGCGGGTGCCCGCAGTACCCTCGCCAGTCTCTGGCAGGTGGATGACGTGGCCACCTCGCAGTTGATGGGCAGCTTTTATGAAGCCCTGGCCACTAAGCGCGTTACCAAGGCCCAGGCACTGCAAGCCGCCCAAGTGGAGATTTTGAATAATCCCCGTTATCGCCGTCACCCCTACTTTTGGGCTCCGTTTGTGATGGTGGGGAACTGGCTATAACACCCTGGGTTAGACGAGGGCTAAGGGGTATGCGGGTCAGTAGCGTACCGCTTCATCAGGGGGCAAATCCATAGCCTCTGGGCAATACCCCTAACGGGGATGGCTGCGCTAAGGCTTCGCTAGTGCGCCCCTACCTCAGTAACTTGTGGACCTGGTATGTTTTTTGATTGCGGATCCCTAACCTTCTAATTCCTCACGGGACTTACCCCAGTAGGCGCTGTAGGTCCAAATCTCGTTTTCCCCTTTAATTTCCTTCTGCCAGCGATAGGTGGCTTTCTTTGGGTTCACCCCCACCTCAATCAGTTTGGCTCCCATGTAGTATTCCATTTGGGTTTTGGTGCGCTGCTTGAGAAACTCAGACTGCCGTTTGGGCACCGTCCGGGTCATGTGGGCTTGGGTATGTTTAGGGGTTGGCATTGGTTGCAAAGGTTTAGCTAAGCGACATCGCGCCAGTCATGGGTTAGAGAACCTTTTATGGGGCTGGCCACTTTGCTTAGGGCACTTCGGATCGCTCTGATCCTTAGCGCATAAGCAAAGTGACTCGCAGTCTTGTCCTACCCGGACTGGCGACTGCTATATCGACCATGACAAGCACCCGCCCAGAACGAGTGAACGTCAAGGCGAGGTTAAGACTCGATTTAGTAGTTTAGCGCTATTGCAACCTTGACTTGTTCTAGACTCCAGCAGCGACTTTGGCGGATTCGGGCAGCCCAATCTCGCTGCAGACCTCGTAAAAACTGGTGGTGGGTGGCTCCGCAAACAGATGGGCAATCCGCTTCAGGGCGGCATCGTAGGTCGTATTGTGGTGGGATTCCATGACATCAGGGCTTTCCCACAAAATTACGGCAATGCCGCGATCGCTACCGGGTTCCTGCAGTAAATAGGCCCCCTTAAACCCCTCGCCGTAGGTCGAGACGGCCTTTTCGTAGAGTTGGCGGGCTTCGGAGAAACAACCGGGCTTAAACTCCCCGGTGGCAACATAGGCGTATTTATGGTGAAGGCGATCCAAAAAATCAGACATGGCCAATCGCTATCGTAATGGGGATAGATCCAGTGTTGCCTAAACCACTGCCAGCCCCGAAGAATGTTGGGGCTGGTTTTAGATTTCACCGGGTTTCGCAACGTTCCGATAACAATCATGTTGAGTCTTGTAACGGTTGAGGGACGAGATCCTCGCCTCCGTAAAATCATTCACATCGATATGGATGCGTTTTACGCGTCGGTAGAGCAACGGGATCATCCTGCTTACCGAGGCAAACCGATTGTGGTGGGGGGACGCCCCGAGCAGCGGGGAGCGGTGGCCGCCGCTAGCTATGAGGCCCGAGAATATGGCATCCACTCTGCCTTACCAGCCCGTATTGCCCAACAACGCTGCCCCCACCTAATTTTTGTGGCCCCACGCTTTACGGTGTACCGCCAGATTTCCGAGCATATCCGTGAGATTTTTAGCCGCTACACCGACTGTATTGAGCCCCTGGCCTTGGATGAGGCTTATTTGGATGTCACCGAGAATAAGCCGGGGGAAGTTTCTGCCATTGCGATCGCCCGCGCTATTCGCCAAGCTATCCACCAAGAAACTCAACTCACCGCCTCGGCAGGGGTCTCCTTTAATAAATTTCTGGCCAAGATCGCCTCAGGCATGGACAAACCCGATGGGCTCTACGTGATTCGGCCCGAACAGGCGGCAGACTTTGTCGCCACCCTGCCCATTGAGAAGTTCCATGGCATTGGCAAGGTGACTGCCACGAAGATGCACGGTCTGGGCATCCACACCGGAGCGGAGCTCAGGGCTTGGGAAGAAGGGGATTTGGTGCAGCGGTTTGGCAAGGTGGGACGGTTTTACTATAGCCGTCGCCACTTAGGTTAAGACGTTACCACCTTGAGAACGTGCTCCATCGCATCTCTTA
>JAQCKL010000026.1 GCA_027592485.1 Cyanobacteriota bacterium | reverse complement strand
TCATTTTATATTGTACATGTTGTCCGTTAGCGCACGCTGATGCACACCGTGTATGTATGTGTGTATGTCGGTACTTTCACCGATGTGTCTCGCCGTCGAGACGTTCCTATCACCACCAGTCGGAGCAATGGCCGGCCGGAGCTTCCCAAACCCGTTTCTGCAACCCCAGAGGTCAAGGAAAATCGTGAAGTAAAAGTTGTAAACACCTACGAAGATGTTGAAAGCCCAACCCTGCCCTCCCGGACCAGCCGTAGCCGAGGCCGAGGTGAGCGTAAAGTTACAGCGCCACCAGAGGTCGTCACCGTAGAAATGACCTCTGATGAGCAACGCATTTATGCCTTGATGGGAATCTCCCCGCTGGTACTCAGCAGTCAAAGTATTAGCGACCCTAAAAATGTCAGCATCGCAGTCAGATTGCCTGGCCAAGTCAGTACCTTACCTCCTCTTGAGAGCGTTGCCGAGATCGCCATCCCAGACGAGGCCACCTCACCCGTGGTAGAAGCCAAAGAGAAGGTTGTCATATCCAGCAGGACACATGTTGCTGAACACGTGTCAGTGAAACCAAATCTACCCAGTCAGCCTGAGCAACCCACTGATAATGGCCTAGAGGTAGTTGAAGCATCGGTATCCGACGGAGTATTAGAGAGCTCTACGCCCCGCCGTCGCCGTCGTCGTCGCTCTTCGGCAGAATCTGGCAACAACGGTGAAACAGCCGACAGCACCTCTAATGCCACCTAAATCAATGCTTTTGAGGGTCCTACGCCTAAGTGCTGAACCATGCGAATCAGTGAACATTTAAATCGCGTGCCCTAGCAATCACCTACCCTGGAGGATGTTTGTGGCATATAAATCTAGCCAGCCCTTGGTATCAAGGGTTGAAAGGTTTGACTGGGATGCTCTACTTAGGTCTGTTGCAGCTGGCGCTATTTTAATGCTGATGACCCTTGTTGGGCATCGCTCCATCTTCGATAGTCAGTGGATAGTTTATGGGTGAGTCGCTGCTTCATCGTCACCAAAGTACTTCTAAGGATATGGTTGCCAGTCGTCTCTAGAAGCGCTAGAGGAACAAATTGCAAGATAGGAGGAATACCTACACTGATTTTAAGCGCGGCTTGACCCACCAGGCAGGTTGACTGGGCTTGGACAATAGAATTCAAGTGTCCTTTCAAAGACAAGTCAAAATTCTGATCAACAAATTCATTGCCTTGAATCTTACATGCAACAGACTTTAGAGATAATTGACCATCATCACTAGCAGTGATTTTGAGATCTACAATTGGCTGAATTCTCAGCATGAAGAAAACAATCGTACGTAAATACAAACGAAACTGTTTATCTCCTAAACCAACAACCTGATTTGGACTTATCAGTGCATGAACTAACCTCTGAGGCTGCTCTAGGTAATATCGAAAAGGAACTGATTGATTCGGGATATCTAGGGTAATTGATTCGGAGGATGACAGTTCTAACATTTAGAAGGAAAGGAGACTAGTTCAAGCTTGATTCAAGGCCGATAAGCTTATTATTTAGAATGAGTTCCCCTTAACAAGTCAATACTCCAAAGGTTTTATCTCCCCATATTTTAATCATTAGATTTACTCAGACAAGTTATGTGTGAGTAGGAGAGTATATTGATAGCGTAAATAGAGTACAACCATGACTTTTGCGATTGGATACTTAGGCCCTCAAGGCACCTACTCTGAGCAAGCTGCTGAAGCCTACCGGCAGCAACTGCACGGGCAGGGTGATACGGAGCTCAAGCCCTACCCCAGTATTTTACAGGTTATTCAGGCAACAGCAGATTGCTCTATAGACTTTGCCGTTGTACCTGTTGAAAATTCAATTGAAGGAGGGGTAACGGTTACGCTAGATGCACTGTGGCAGTTACCTAACTTACGCATTCAGCATGCTCTGATTGTGCCTATTAGTCATGCCCTACTAACAAAGGCAAGTAGCTTGAGCAGTTTGGAGCACATTTACTCCCACCCTCAGGCACTGGGACAATGCCAACAATGGATTAAAAACAACTGCCCTAATGCTGATTTAATACCCACTCGCTCAACCACAGAAGTACTAGGTGACCTGCAAAAGACCACTAACACTGCTGCAATTGCCTCGGAATGGGCTGCTCATCTGTACGATCTACCAGTAATAGCTCATCCAATCAATGATAGTCCCGATAACTTCACACGATTCTGGGTTTTAGGTACACAAGATTCTCAACAGGGTGATTTCACCTCACTGGCTTTTAGCTTGCCGGTTAATGCCCCTGGTGCTCTTCTTACACCGTTGCAAATCATGTCTAGAGCATCGATTAATCTCAGTCGAATTGAATCTCGGCCAACAAAACGATCCCTTGGGGAATACCTATTTTTTCTCGACCTAGAAGCTAGTCTGTCTGAGGCAAAAGTCCAACAGTCGTTGCAGGCATTGCAAAGCTGTACGGAAACGTTAAGAATATTTGGCAGTTATGATGCTTCCACCCACGCTTACAATCTTAGTAAGCATGGATAGAAAAACTTAACTGCAAAAAAATCCTGGTTACTGATCTCTTAAGAGAAAATCAAAAACCAGGATTCCTTATGACGCTAGTCTTTGAAATTCTCGAAAGACTTAGAGAGTAGCGCTATTATCGTCAATCAACATATCATCGTCACGCGCAATATCAGCGATCGCCTCCGGAGAAGAAGAGGATGACTTACCATCCAAACCTTCATTTCCCTGAGTAACACCAATCACTTCATCATCGTCGAGAATGCCCAACCCACCTTCAAGCTCATAAGCACGAGCCGTTTTATCATCTAAAACTTCGCGTGCTAGAGTATCGTCGATGAGGTTTCCCTCATAAGGATTAACATCAACTTCAGGTGCTACCGGCTCTTCGTAGGCATTAAAACCCGTACCAGCCGGAATGAGACGCCCAATAATGACGTTCTCTTTAAGGCCTCTCAGCCAGTCTGATTTACCTTCAATTGCCGCTTCTGTTAAAACACGAGTTGTCTCTTGGAAACTTGCCGCAGAAATGAAGCTATCTGTATTGAGAGATGCCTTCGTAATCCCTAACAGCATCGGTGTGTATTGAGCCGGTGCCCCGCCAGTAATCGACATCGCTTCATTAACTTGCTCAATCTGATAAATTTCCATGAGCTCACCCGGAAGCATAGTCGTATCGCCACCATCTTCAACACGAGCTTTAGACGTCATCTGTCTAACAATGACCTCAATATGCTTGTCGGAAATGTCAATACCTTGAGATTGATAAACCGATTGCACCTCGTTGACCAAGAAGCTTTGCACCTCTTGCAAACTCTTCATGGCGGCTTCGTGAGTTCCCTCACCCTGAGCCAAGAAGTAATTGAAAAAGACCTCTAAGATTTGGTGAGGATTAGCCGGTCCATCGGTTAGCGGCTCAGCTGTCTCTACCTGCTGGCCATCACTGACCAACATATTCTGGCCAGGATTAATCGGGTAATCGGTGACCACACCATCAGCTTCAACGATTTTTACCTCAACGGTTTCATCATCTGAAAAGCTGACTTGCGCCGTTCCTGGACGCTCAGCTAAAACGCAGGCTTCCTTCGGTTTCCGTGCCTCTAATAACTCTTCAATCCTGGGTAAGCCCTGGATAATATCGCCGGTTTTGGCTCTTTCAAAAACCAGCAACACCAACTTATCCCCACGCTGCACTAGGTCGCCATCCGCAATGTGCAACACAGCACCGGTAGATACTCGATAAGGGCGTGCTAAACGAAGCACAAGCTGGGTATCAGTAATGCGTATGACTTGAGCAGATTCGTCAATATACAAGCCCGATGCAACTTCGGTGCCAGCGACGATTAAATCTCCCTCACTGACCAGTGCTGGCTTACCATCAAGTTCAATCGTAAGCAAGTCACTGCTACGCATCACTAAGATGCGTCGAATAGCCTCTGCCCCCTCTAAAATACCTCGAACCTCTCCAGCTTCTTTACATTGAATCTCGGTCTGAGCAACAACAGCCCCAGGCTCAATTTGCTGACCATCTTCTACTAACAGACGAGTCAGAGTACTGCCCTGAGTTTGATCGGCAACAACATCACGGCGAATCGCAATAGACTCAAGAATGACAAGCTGTAAACGCATCACGTCAGGATCAGCAGCATCAGGCACCTGCTCGATGTCTGCCTCAAGATGAGAAGACTCGTCTCCGATCTCTAATACAAGTTGGGTTCGCAGAAGCTCCTTACCCTCAACCGCCTTAACCCGTTCACCATCTTTGTAAGAAATACGCTGAACAGCCCGAAGTCGAATCCCACTACCCGCATCACTAATGGAATCTTGGCTAGGCACTTGCGGCTCATCAGGAACGGTATACTCCTCAACTGGGCGCAGGAGCAATGCTGGTCCTTCAGGGGTCTCAACATATTCCACATAGGAGAGAACTTGAGTCACAAGCTCTGGCATTAACGCCTCCCCAGGGGGAACAATCGTGCGATCCCGATCCATCACTAGGTCGGGATTATCTACCATATGTAGATCACCGGGCTTGACGACAACCTCACGAAGAATGTCATTCTTCTGAGTAACTTCTACAACCCCACTGTTCTGACTGTAGATATCTTTGACAACTTCTGTTCCAGCTTCTATGTACTGCCCGTCTTCAACCAATAACAGCGAAATGTCTTTATTAACCTCATGAGTTTCTTCAGGAATCCATAGCAGAGTCCCTCCCTTACTCACCTCATAGCCTTGTTTAGCTTTGCCTTTTTTCGCAGCCTCAACGCCAGAGTAATGAAGAATCCCACCGGTCTGGGTATGGTACTTATCGTCTTCTAGCTCAGCGACCACTGCGTTACTAGCAACCTTTGTGCCTGGGGTTGCAATCAAAGCAAATCGCTGTCCGCTAACGGTCTCGAGGACATAATGCTCACCCGCTTGACCACTTTCCATTGTGATCTCTGCTTGGTTCAGCAAAACAGAAGAAGTGATCACCTCGACTTCTCGTGTTGTTTTGCCGTCCTGCATTTCAGGTAGCCGGACTAACCCACCACGCTCGGTGATTTGGCGGGTTTCAGCTAAGATGCCATCGGTTTCAACGTGGTCACCATTTTTGATCACGGGCTCTGCATTGGGCGGGAGGTTATATACTTCTCCAGACAGCACCCATAACAATCCACCACGCTGTGCTAGGTGTGTTGTATTACCTTGGCGATCTTTCTTCTCCTCCTGCACCAGCCCAGCAAACTTCACCTCGCCAGAAAGGTCACTGGTAACGTCCTTAGCGGCTTTCTCTGTGACCTTACGGACTCGGCTAACGGCAGGCATCTCCACAAGCAATTGCTCTTGTGTGACCCGTGCCCCATTTTTGACAAATAGAATTGAGCCTTGAGGGAGCGCTTCTTTCTGGGTTTTGGAACCACTTTCCAAAACAAGCTCGGTATTACTCTCTAAGATCAGGGCGTCCTCCCCATGGCGAGTACGAAAGCCCCGATTTTTGAAGCGTTTGGGTAGCTTGACTACGCCATCAAACTTCGCCCGAACTTGAGGGGTCATTTCCCCTGTAAACGTTCCTCCCGTGTGAAACGTTCTCATGGTGAGCTGAGTACCGGGCTCCCCAATAGACTGGGCTGCAATAATGCCTACGGCTTCACCCAGATCAACCATATCGAAATGGGCCAGACTCCAACCATAGCAATGGCGGCAAACTGATCGGGTCGCTTCACAGGTGAGAGCAGAACGGGCAAAAACCTCTTTAACGCCTGCGGCGTAGATTGCTTCGGCCAAATGCTCGGAGATGAACTGGTTCCGCTCCGCCAAGACTTCACCGGTTTCAGGATGCAGAACATCTCTGGCCGCAACCCGACCCATCAAGCGATCAGAAAGGGGGATCAAGACGCGATCGCCCGCAGTCATGCTTTCCAGAGGAATCCCCCGCTCAGTACCGCAATCATTCTCACGGATGATGACGTCCTGAGAGACATCAACCAATCGTCGAGTCAAATAACCTGAGTCGGCTGTTCTTAAAGCGGTATCTACTAGACCTTTGCGAGCGCCATAGGAGGAAATAATGTACTCAGTAACAGACAGACCTTCACGGAAATTAGTTCTAATCGGCTGGTCAATAATTTCCCCTTGAGGGTTAGCCATCAATCCCCTCATACCCACTAGCTGGCGCACCTGGGAAATATTTCCCCTTGCCCCAGAAAAGGCCATCATATAAACCGAATTGAGCGGATCATTTTTGCGGAAATTGGCAACAACCTGATCCTTCAGTTCCTCACTGGTTCCATTCCAGGTATCAATAACCTTCTGAAATCTTTCTACCTCCGTAATTTCACCCCGCGTATACCGCTCCTCGGTGCTCCTGATCTCTTCATCAGCCGCTTCTAGGAGTTGGCGCTTTTCCGGTGGAATCTGAAGGTCCTCAACACTAATAGACACACCGGCCCTGGTGGCATAGTGAAAACCGAGACCTTTGATCTCATCGGCCATTTGGGCCGTTCTCGCGGTCCCAAAATTTTCGAATGACCAAGAAACAAGTTTTTTGAGCTGCTTCTTATCGATAACTCGATTCCTAAAGATCATCTCAGCTTGGTTCATTCCTTGCTCCGCCATTACGTATTCTCGCCTCTTCTGTCGGGTGTGCTTTGGATAGTACGTCTACAGAGAAAATCTGTAGGAATTGAATAAGCTACGCGCTTTATTGGGCTAATGCACCGTGGATGGTTTTGTTATAGATGATCCGCCCAGGGGTGGTTTCTATATATTGGGAAATCAAACGACCGTCCGCATCTTCACGAGTACGACGCTGCTTGTAGAGACGCGTCAAACCACCATCCTCGCCCTTGATCTCCTCTACCAAGACCTCTTCTTTGTGCTCAGTTTCTACCGGCCCATCAAAACGTAGCCACACCTTGGCATGGAGATCAACTAAGCCCTGCTCAAAGGCCATAATTGCATCATCCATACTGCCAAAATACTTGCCTGCCCCTTTCTGCTGATAAGGATTTTCGGCAGTCAGGTAATAACAGCCTAGAACCATATCTTGGCTAGGGGTAATGATGGGGCGTCCCGTAGCAGGTGACAGGATATTATTTGAAGCCAACATCAATAAACGCGCTTCAGCCTGAGCTTCTAGAGATAGAGGGACATGGACCGCCATTTGGTCGCCGTCGAAATCTGCGTTGAAGGCTGGACAGACTAAGGGGTGAAGTTGAATGGCTCGACCTTCCACCAGAATTGGCTCAAAAGCTTGAATACCCAATCTATGGAGGGTTGGTGCCCGGTTGAGCATCACTGGGTGGCTCTCGATCACTTCTTCCAACACATCCCAAACACTTGGATCATTGCGCTGAATGAGTTTCTTAGCCGCTTTAATGTTATTCACCAAGCCCTGTCGAATGAGCTTATGAATCACAAAGGGTTGAAAAAGTTCAATGGCCATTTCGCGCGGCAAGCCGCACTGGTGAATCTTGAGTTTGGGACCCACCACGATGACAGAACGCCCAGAGTAGTCGACCCGCTTGCCGAGGAGGTTTTGCCGAAACCGTCCCTGCTTTCCTTCAATAATGTCAGACAGGGATTTGAGCGGGCGGTTGTTCGCGCCTACAACCGTACGGCCACGGCGTCCATTATCGATCAGGGCATCAACCGCCTCTTGAAGCATGCGCTTCTCATTTCTGACAATAATCTCTGGTGCCAAGATTTCTTGAAGACGCGCCAGACGATTATTTCGATTAATCACCCGACGGTAGAGATCATTCAAATCAGAGGTAGCAAAGCGACCACCATCGAGTTGCACCATTGGGCGCAAATCAGGTGGAATCACTGGAATGACATTTAGGACCATCCAGTCAGGTTGAGATCCAGTGGCGATGAAATTATCAATTACGCGTAAACGCTTGATTAATTTGGCGCGCTTTTGACCTTTAGAGACGGCAATCGTCTCCCTAAGTTTTTCAGCCGTTTCCTCTAAGGCCAGATCCTCTAAAAGGCGCTGTAGGGCCTCAGCCCCAATGCCCACTTCCACACCTGACAGCTGAGATTCTTCATCATAAAGCTGGTCCTCAATCTCAATCCACTGGTCTTCGGTAAGGAGTTGCTTGTAGCTGAGATTATCGGCGTTGCCAGAGTCTAGGACAACATAGGCATTGAAATAGACAATTTGTTCAACATCCCGCAAAGGCATATCGAGCAAAATGGCGATATAGCTAGGAATGCCTTTAAGGTACCAAACATGAGCCACGGGTGCTGCCAGTTTGATGTAACCCATGCGATGGCGGCGTACACGGGATTCTGTGACCTCAACACCGCAACGCTCACAAACAATGCCGCGATGACGGACACGTTTGTACTTGCCACAATGACATTCCCAATCCTTAGCAGGGCCAAAGATTCGTTCGCAGAACAAGCCATCCATCTCCGGCTTGAGCGTCCGATAGTTGATGGTTTCAGGTTTGGTGACTTCCCCAACCACCATCCCATTCGGGAGGGTGCGTTCTCCCCACTGACGGATGCGTTCTGGAGAAGCTATCCCGATTTTGACGTAATCAAACCGCTGTTCCAACTTAGGCATGTTGAGCCACTTCCTTGTGCAAACGTGAGGGTAACTTCAGGCAATTAAGCGTTTTTAGGAGGATGCTGGTCCGCCATTAGAGATCTAGCGGTTACTCTTCAACCTCTTCTAATTCAGGTGAAGTGATGGACTCATAGGTAGGACGAGAGGGGGCTCGACGGCTGCTGACATCGGCCATCAAATCTACTTCGATGTCTCTGCTGGTACCGTCTTCGCGAGTCTCAACCTTATGGGCGGCAATATCCAAACCCAGGGACTGCAGTTCTCGCATCAACACCTTGAAGGATTCGGGTGTGCCTGGTCTAGGAATGGCCTTCCCTTTGACGATCGCATTCAAGGCTTCATTACGCCCCTGCATATCGTCAGATTTCACCGTCAGCAGTTCTTGCAGCGTATAGGCTGCACCAAACGCCTCCAATGCCCAGACTTCCATCTCCCCAAATCGCTGTCCGCCCTGCTGAGCCTTACCACCCAAGGGTTGCTGGGTGACCAAGGAGTAGGGACCGGTGGAACGGGCGTGAATCTTGTCATCCACCAAGTGGACCAGCTTCAGCATATAAGCCTTGCCCACGGTTACAGGGCGATCAAAAGGCTCACCCGTCCGGCCATCATAGACTTGAATCTTGCCGGGATTCTCCGGGTTGTACACCCAGTCTTCACCGATGTAATCCCTAGCTTCCTGCAACTTGCTATGGGTAGAAATGCGAGAGGCTTCCTCTCCATACATCTCATCGAACGGCGTAATCTTAAAGCGAACATCTAAGTTTTCAGCGGCCCAGCCTAAAAGACACTCAAAGACTTGCCCCACGTTCATTCGAGAAGGCACACCAAGGGGGTTAAGGACAATATCGACAGGGCGACCGTCCGGCAAATAAGGCATGTCCTCCACGGGCAGAATTCGGGAGATAATTCCCTTATTGCCATGGCGACCCGCCATTTTGTCACCGACCTGAATCTTTCGCTTCTGAGCGACATAGACCCGGACCACCATATTGGCTCCAGGCGGTAGCTCATCACCTTGCTCTCGGGTAAAGACCCGCACGTCCACAACGCGCCCCTTTTCGCCGTTAGGAACCCGCAGGGAGTTGTCTCTCACATCTCTGGCTTTTTCACCAAAAATGGCCCGCAGTAGCTTTTCTTCGGGGGGCTGATCGGATTCTCCTTTCGGCGTGACCTTGCCAACCAGAATGTCTCCGGCTGACACCCAGGCACCGATGCGAATGATGCCGGTTTCATCGAGTTGCCTGAGGGCATCCTCACCCACATTCGGAATCTCACGGGTAATTTCTTCTGGGCCCAATTTAGTTTGACGGGCTTCAATCTCAAATTTCTCAATGTGGATTGACGTGTAGACATCCTCAATGACCAGTCGCTCACTGATCAGAATTGCATCCTCGTAGTTGTAACCCTCCCAAGGCATGTAAGTGACGAGTACATTTTGGCCTAGGGCAATCTCTCCGCCTTCTGCAGCAGAGCCATCCGCAATCACCTGCCCCAGTTGAATATGATCCCCCTGGAAAACAATGGGACGTTGGTTTAAGCAGGTGTCTTGGTTAGAGCGTTGGTATTTTTGGATGATGTAGCTATGAACCTGACCCTCAGGGTCTTGGATACGCACCTCATTGGCATCGACATAGACCACATCCCCTTCGGTACGGCTCACGAGAACCATGCCAGAGTCACGAGCCGCTTGGGCTTCTAGACCAGTGCCCACCAGAGGGCGCTCAGGACGAAGCAGTGGCACAGCTTGCCGCTGCATGTTTGAGCCCATCAGTGCCCGGTTGGCATCATCGTGCTCTAGGAAAGGAATCAGGGACGTCGCAACAGAAATGATCTGCACCGGGGAAACCGCAACGTAGTCCAACTCAGTGGGGGGGATCATTGTGAAGTCTTGCCGATACCGCACAGGTACCGTCTCACCCACGATGTAGCCCGCTTCATTGGTGGGCAAATCTCCCGAGGCAACCCGCAAATCATCCTCTTCGTCAGCGGTCATGTAGACCGAAGGCAGATCCCGGCGCACCAAACCATTCTCGACCCTGTAAAAGGGGGTCTCAATAAAGCCAAAGGCATTCACCCTGGCATGGGTCGCAAGGGAACCGATCAGTCCGGCATTGGGACCTTCTGGAGTCTCAATCGGACAAATGCGTCCATGGTGAGAAGGGTGGATATCTCGGACGGCAAAACCCGCCCGTTCTCGGGTTAATCCCCCTGGTCCTAAAGCACTGATCCGGCGCTTATGGGTTAACTCAGCCAGGGGATTAGTCTGGTCCATGAACTGAGAGAGCTGGCTAGAGCCAAAGAACTCTTTAATGGCCGCTACCAAAGGCTTGGGGTTAACCAAAGAGGCTGGTGTCAAGGCTTCTGCATCGGAGACGGTCATCCGCTCTCGGATGATGCGTTCTAGGCGATTCAATCCTACTCTGACCTGGTTCTGTAGGAGCTCACCCACAGACCTGACCCGGCGGTTGCCCAAGTGGTCAATGTCATCGACGGAGCCGATATCAAACTCCAAATTGATCAGGTAATCAACCGCTGACAGAATATCCCGAGGGGTCAAGACCCTAACGGTATCAGGGATGCTGAGGCGAAGCTTGCGATTGAGTTTATAGCGGCCCACCCGTCCCAGGTCATATCGCTTGGGCTCAAAGAAACGGGACTCTAAAAGCTGTTGCCCACCGGAAACGGTCGGCGGCTCACCCGGACGAAGTTTCCGATACAGTTCGAGAAGGGCTTCTTCTTCACTAAATTGCCCTTCTTTGTCGATGGTCTTCTGAAAATATTCAGGGTGGCGAAGGGAATCGAAAATCTCACTATCGGTCAGACCAAGGGCTTTCAGGAGGACCTGAGCCGACAACTTGCGGGTTTTATCAATTCGGACCCACACCAAGTCATTCTTGTCAGTTTCAAACTTTAGCCAAGCACCCCGGTTGGGAATCAGGTTGGCATTGTAAGTACGACGACCATTTTTATCTGTTTCTGATTTGTAGTAGACGCCAGGACTACGGACAATTTGGTTGACGATCACCCGCTCAGCACCGTTGATGATAAAGGTGCCACGATCGGTCATCAGCGGCAGATCACCGATAAAGACTTCCTGCTCCTTAATCTCGCCTGTTTCCTTATTGATCAGGCGCGTTGGCACATACATCTGTACCGCGTAGGTCGCGTCCCGGCGCTTTGCTTCGTCTACATCATATTTGGGACTCTTAAGCTTGTATTCTTTGCCTAAAAAATGCAGCTCTAACTTACCGGTATAGTCTGTGATGGGCGAAAATCCATCGAGCTCCTCGATCAAACCTGCTTCTAAAAACCAACGGAAGCTAGACCGCTGAATCTCAACTAAATCAGGTAAAGCGAAGTTGTTGATGGGGGTAATTTGATCGCTCATGCGTCTCCTTAAGGTGGGCAAGCCCGATACGACGAAACAAAAAAGGGTGCGTTAACAACTAACGCGATCGCCAAACTTGGCAGAAAAATCTAAATTGGCAATGGCAATGTGCCAAAGGCCCTAGCGAGGGCAATTTGCACCTAAAAAGGTTCGATGTCTAATTAACAGTCGATGACCTGGCGTGGGAAAAGAAAAAAACATAGTCTTAAATTTAAGAGACGGAAAACCAGGTGCAGTCAAATCGATAGCTTGCCTTAGTAATCATCAACACCCTTCCCCATGGCAAACCTTCCAGGACTAACAGCTAGAGTTCTCGTGTCATCAGTGCTGCGGTGATGTAATCGAACCGTTGATCTCTGCATTGCAAGCATAGCTTAATGGGTGCCGTATAAATCAGGCCATTTGTCAAGAACCCTGTGAAAACCCAGGTCGGACTAGGACTCAATCACCCCGAGTGGCACTAGGGAGCGATGTACATCACCATTGACTAGGGGCAGGGGCAGTCGAAATAACTGAATGGCGTTAGCGGTGGTCTGCTCCGCCAAAGCCTCTAGGGTGTCTTGCCTGAGATCTGCAAGGCATGTAGCGACATGGACAACGTTAGCGGGCTGATTGCGTCTCTCCTTCCGGCGCGGCTCTGGTGTCAAAAAAGGACAATCTGTTTCAACTAACAACCGATTCAGGGGCACCTTAAGGGCAGAGGCCTTAACCTGATGCGCATTTTTAAAGGTGACAATACCGCTAAAACTGATAAAGAAGCCCAGATCCAAAAACCACTCCGTCTCTTCTGGGGTACCAGACCAGCAATGCATGACCCCTTGAATGGGGCCATGGGCAGACATAAACTCGCGAATGATATTTGCAGCAGCTTTGGCGGCATCACGGCAGTGAATGATCACTGGCAGATCAAGCTGATAAGCAATCTCTAGCTGAGCCCGAAATACGTCAACCTGCTTACCATGATTTTCGGCTTTATAAGCATCTAGGCCCATTTCGCCAATGGCGACAACCCGATCATCTGATTTGGCCAACTGCAAAATTTGCGCTGGCATCTCGTGGGTCCACTGGTCAACGTCTAAAGGATGCAATCCCACCGCAAAGGAAACATCCGAAAATCGATCGGCGATAGCTTGAGTACGAGAGAACTCATCAGGGGTGACACAGGAATGGACGACATGGGCCACATCGGCAGATCGCCAAGCTCCAACGACGTCCTCTATATCTGCCTGAAATGCGTCAAAGTTAATGTGAACATGGGTATCAATCAGACGCATAGTTGTCTAAAGGCTGGAAGCAACAGCAAGAAGAGACGCAAGAAACGTTGCACAGCCCCTTAGACGGCCTCTAGCTGCTTAAAAGCCTTGCTGATCTTTGCTTTGCGACGGGCACCAGTGTTGCCATGGTAGACACCGCATTTGACTGCCTTATCAATCTTGCTAAATGCAGCCGACATGCGCACTTGGACTGCCGTCAGCGCTTCAGGGGTAGGCTCCTTAGCGTACTCATCCACGGCGGCCAAGTAGTTTTTCGTCAAGGTTTTAACCGCTGACTTGTAAGACTTATTACGCAGGCGATTTCGCTCTGCAATGTCAATGCGTTTAATCGCGGACTTAATATTTGCCACAGCTAACCCAACAATACACAAGAATCATCAACCAGATTTAGCATCCTAGCACCATAGGTGGTGGATGACAATCAAAATCTCCACCAATCCATCAATCTAGTCATAGATACCGATAACTCACTGCTCCTTCAGGCTCGAGAAGACCATCCCTTGATGCCGACGGGCAACTGCCTGAGCTTACCCCTAATTCTCGCATGCGATGGAGCAGTGAATGGGCGATCGCGCCGACAACAAGCCGATTCCCCAACAACGCGCGTCTCCTCCTTAGCAGGGAAACAAAGCCCGCCGTCAGACTTATTCAGAAGACGCCCAAAAGCCATAACATTTACTTATGACTTTATTCACAAAATATCAACTTGCTCAGGATTTGAGATTATCTGCCTTTTGCCCTAGTCTTTAGTGAATGGTTTTTTCAATCCACATAGATTCAAGTCTATCCAACCTACTTCTCTGTGAATGCAGGTTGTCCCCTGCTCCTGAGCCTGTTTGGGATATACGACAAGCTCTCAAGGTTGCCATTAAGGAATCTGGAGTGCCGTATCTGCTCAAGTGAAGGTCTACGTCCGATTGCTGAGTTAGGAGGTCCAGTTGTGCAACTGACTAATCGAATCAATTTCCGAAACGTACGCGGTGACATTTTTGGGGGTGTTACCGCTGCCGTAATCGCATTGCCCATGGCCTTAGCCTTCGGGGTAGCTTCTGGTGCCGGTGCTGCCGCTGGCCTCTGGGGAGCGGTTTTAGTGGGCTTCTTTGCGGCCCTGTTTGGGGGCACGCCCACCCTGATTTCAGAGCCCACGGGTCCGATGACAGTGGTGATGACAGCGGTGATTGCCCACCTCACTGCTGCCGATCCGGAAAATGGCATGGCAATGGCCTTCACTGTCGTGATGATGGCCGGAATCTTCCAGATTATTTTTGGGGCGTTACGCCTGGGCAAATACGTCACGATGATGCCTTACACCGTGATTTCGGGCTTTATGTCCGGGATTGGCATCATCCTAGTCATCCTGCAACTGGCTCCATTTTTAGGACAGGCCAGCCCAGCGGGAGGGGTGGTTGGCACGCTGCGGGCTATTCCTGAACTGCTCACCAACATTCAGCCGGTAGAAACGCTGTTGGCTGCAATGACGGTGGCGATCATCTGGTTTATGCCTTCTAAGATGAAGCGCCTCGTACCGCCGCAGCTCATCGCCTTGATCGCAGGTACCGTCTTGTCTTTGATGCTATTTCCGGACCTTGACATCCGCCGAATTGGCGAAATTCCCACTGGCTTCCCTGCGATGCAGGTCCCCACATTCAGTGCAAGCCAACTGCGGTTGATGTTGGTGGATGCGGCGGTGTTGGGGATGTTGGGTTGTATTGATGCCCTGTTGACCTCTGTGATTGCCGACAGCTTGACTCGCACCGAGCACGACTCCAATAAGGAATTAATTGGACAAGGTTTAGGCAATTTAGTATCAGGTCTCTTTGGCGGTATTGCTGGGGCAGGGGCCACCATGGGAACGGTGGTGAATATTCAAGCGGGTGGCCGTACGGCCCTCTCTGGCTTGACGCGGGCAGGGGTTTTGCTGGTGGTGGTGTTGGGGGCAGCCTCCTTGACGGCGGTGATTCCCTTGGCTGTACTGGCAGGGATTGCCCTGAAGGTAGGGGTAGATATTATTGACTGGAGTTTCTTGAAGCGAGCCCATCAGGTTTCGGTCAAGGGAGCCGCAATTATGTATGGGGTAATTTTACTCACCGTCCTGGTGGACCTCATTGCGGCAGTTGGGATTGGGGTATTTGTCGCCAATATCCTCACCATTGACCGGATGAGTACCTTGCAATCGAAGTCAGTGAAGGCGATCACCGATGCCGATGACGATATTCGACTCAGTGCCGATGAGAAACGCTGGTTAGATGAGGGCAATGGCCGTGTTCTTCTCTTTCAACTGAGTGGGCCGATGATCTTTGGGGTGGCGAAGGCGATCTCGCGGCAGCACAATGCCATTCGCGACTGTAATGCCATCGTCTTTGATCTCAGCGATGTGCCTCACATGGGGGTAACGGCCTCTCTGGCGTTGGAAAATGCCGTGAAGGAAGCGATTGAGAAAGAGCGTCAAGTCTTCATCGTCGGTGCGGCTGGGCAAACCAAACGGCGTCTCGAAAAAATGAAGGTCTTTAGCTTATTACCGCCTCACCATCTACATATGGATCGCGCTGAAGCATTGCGGGCTGCCGTAAACACGGTCTTCCCCACCCTTGATGGGCAAGCCGAAAGGGTTGATGCCCCTGCCCCTGCCCAGTAGGGATTGAGTTTGCAGGTTGGGTGGCGGTTAAGTGCAGTCCTGCTTTGCCGCCGCTCTATGGAGGGCGGATCGTCCAACCTGTCCCTCTGAAAAAACCGCCTTCAAAAGCCTTGGGGCATTACTGATTTCAATTGTGCCGCGCGGCTTCACCCAGTGAAGACTAGCGCGAACCGCTCAGATTACTGATCCCATTCGTTCAGACGGTCAATCATGCTATCAAGTCTTATCTCTAACTTTCCGCCCGTCACCTGGGTCGATGTCTGGCCGGGCTTGGCCCCCGTCTTTGCCGAGACCCCAGTGGCCGACTATGGCTCCTTTGTCCTAGCGGGGGTCTTGATGACCCTGGTGATCATTTATGTGATGAGCAAGCTGGGGGGAGAACTCTCGAAGCGCTTTGGCTTGCCGCCGGTGCTCGGCGAATTAGTCGGCGGTGTCGTTGTGGGGATTTCGGCCCTGCATCTGTTGGTCTTCCCGGAAACGGGGGCCGTGGCGGCTGATTCGATGCTGATGACCGCTTTACAACGGTTGGGGGACTTGGATCCAGCGGCGGTATCCCACATCTTTGCTAGCCAGAGCGAAGTGGTGTCGGTGCTAGCGGAGCTGGGGGTAATTGTACTGCTCTTTGAAATTGGTCTGGAGTCAGACCTGCGGGAGCTGAGCAAGGTGGGGTCCCAAGCGGTGGTGGTGGCCATCGTTGGCGTGGTCGCCCCTCTGATTCTGGGGACAGTTGGCCTGATTACCCTATTCCATGTGCCGACTATCCCCGCTGTATTTGCGGGGGCGGCGCTGACGGCCACCAGTATTGGCATCACCTCGAAGGTGCTGTCGGAGCTGGGGCATCTGAAAACCACGGAAGGGCAAATTATCGTCGGCGCGGCAGTGATTGATGATGTGCTCGGCATTATCGTCTTGGCGGTGGTGGCCAGCTTGGCTAAAACCGGCGAGGTGGATGTCCTGAATGTGGTGTATCTGATCGTTGCCGCCAGCACCTTCCTATTAGGCTCGATTTTCTTAGGCAAGTTCTTTAACAAGAGCTTTGTGGCGATCGCCGACAAGCTTCAAACCCGAGGGGCTTTGCTGATTCCGGCCTTTACCTTTGCGTTGGTGATGGCGTTCTTGGCCAATATCATTCATCTGGAAGCGATCTTGGGGGCCTTTGCTGCGGGTCTGGTGCTGGATGAAACCGACAAGCGCAAAGAGCTGGATCAGCAGGTAATGCCCATTGCCGACATTCTGGTGCCGATCTTTTTTGTCACCGTCGGCGCTAAGGCAGATTTGGGGGTCTTGAACCCGGCGATCGCAGAAAATCGGACCGGCCTAATCATCGCCACCTTCTTAATTGCAGTAGCCATCTTCGGCAAAGTGATTACCGGCTGGGCGGTGTTTGGTAAACCGGGCGTGAATCGATTGGCGATCGGCGTGGGCATGATTCCCCGAGGGGAAGCAGGGCTATTTCATTCTCAATTGAGCCTGCCAATGCTACAGTTTCGAGCGATGTTTGAGATTCAAGA
>JAQCKL010000580.1 GCA_027592485.1 Cyanobacteriota bacterium | reverse complement strand
CAAACCGAACCCGACAACAGTGGCCGTCGCGGCACCCTGGTGGCCTTCAAACCCGATGCCCTGATCTTCACCACCGTCACAGAATTCGACTACAGCACCGTAGCCAGCCGCCTGCGGGAGTTGGCCTACCTCAACGCTGGGGTCAACATCACCTTCACGGACCTGCGGCTAGACCTGCTCAAAAGTGAACAGCCCCTCGTCTCCAAGTACTACTACGAGGGGGGGATTCGCGAATATGTGGAATACATCAACAAGGATAAGCAGCCACTCCACGAAGAAATCATCCACGTCCAAAGCGAAAAGGATGGAGTCCAAGTCGAAGCCGCCCTGCAATGGTGTGTGGATGCCTACTCTGACAACCTACTGGGGTTTGCCAACAACATTCGCACCATTGATGGGGGCACCCACCTAGAAGGGTTGAAGGCGGTCCTTACCCGCACCCTCAACACCATTGCCCGCAAGCGCAACAAGCGCAAAGAGAGCGAGTCTAACCTCAGCGGAGAAAACATCCGTGAAGGGTTGACCGGGGTGATTTCCGTGAAGGTGCCGGACCCGGAATTTGAGGGCCAAACCAAAACCAAGCTGGGCAACACCGAAGTGCGGGGCATTGTGGATTCCGTCATTGGTGAAACCCTGACGGAATACCTGGACTTTCATCCCGGTGTGGCCGATGCCATCCTCGATAAAGCCATCCAAGCCTTTAACGCCGCAGAGGCGGCCCGGCGGGCGCGGGAACTGGTGCGCCGCAAGTCGGTCCTAGAGTCTTCTACCCTGCCGGGTAAGCTGGCGGATTGTAGCAGCCGCGACCCCAGCGAATCGGAAATTTTCATTGTGGAAGGGGATTCCGCTGGGGGCAGCGCCAAGCAGGGTCGCGATCGCCGCTTCCAAGCCATCCTGCCGCTGCGGGGCAAGATCCTCAACATTGAAAAAACCGACGACGCCAAGATCTACAAAAACGCCGAGGTCCAAGCCCTGATCACCGCCCTAGGGCTGGGCATTAAAGGGGAAGAATTTGACCAGTCGCAACTGCGCTACCACCGCATTTGCCTGATGACCGACGCCGACGTAGACGGTGCCCACATTCGCACCTTGCTGCTGACCTTTTTCTATCGCTATCAGCGGGCCTTAATTGACCAGGGGTTTGTCTACATTGCCTGCCCCCCGCTATACAAAATTGAGCGGGGCCGCAACCACTGGTATTGCTACAGCGATCGCGAACGGGACGAGTTGATCAACAACGAATTTCCCGCCAACGCCAACTATTCCACCCAACGCTTTAAGGGCTTGGGGGAAATGATGCCGACCCAGCTTTGGGAAACCACCATGAACCCGGAAACCCGCACCCTGAAAAAGGTGGAGATTGAGGATGCCGCCGAAGCCGATCGCATCTTCACGGTGCTGATGGGCGATCGCGTCGCCCCCCGCCGGGAGTTCATCGAAACCTACGGCCCTCGCCTCAACCTAGAAGACCTAGACATCTAACCGGAAACGGCTCAGTGCTGCTTTCTGGGAATGGTGGGGGGTTTGCAATGGAAGTTTACAAAGATGAGTCCGTTGTTAACGGTCTTGATTGGTAAACCCGGCGCAGTCTTGCCCACCTTTCCCTCTGCGTAAAAAAATGTAATAGAAACCCTCAGCAAAAGGGGCTACGCTGACCAAAGTGGCATTAAGTCTTCATTGAAAACCAGCGGGCGATCGCTGGTGTGGTTATAAACTGGAACGTTTAGCATGAGCAGCAACTTAGCAACAAAACTTCGGGAAGGAACGAAAAAAGCCCACACCATGGCGGAGAACGTCGGTTTTGTGCGGTGCTTTTTGCGCGGTGTGGTAGAGAAAAACTCCTACCGAAAGCTGGTGGCTAATTTTTACTTTGTCTACACCGCCATGGAAGAAGAATTGGAGCGCCACAAGGATCATCCCGTGGTGTCCAAAATCTATTTCCCCGAGCTACACCGGAAGCACACCCTAGAGCAGGATTTGGCCTACTACTACGGTGCCGGTTGGCGGGATCAGGTGACGGCCTCGGCGGCGGGTCAAAAGTATGTGGACCGCATTCGCGAGATTGCTAACACCGAGCCCGAACTGTTGGTGGGCCATTCCTACACCCGCTACCTGGGCGACCTCTCCGGTGGGCAGGTGCTCAAGGGCATTGCCCAGCGGGCCATGAACCTGGTGGATGGCGAAGGCACCGCCTTCTACGAGTTTGAAACCATCGCCGATGAGAAGGCGTTCAAAACCACCTACCGCCAGTCCCTCGACGAGATCGACTTGGATGAAGCTGCCGCCGATCACATCGTTGAAGAAGCCAACGATGCCTTTGGTTTGAACATGGCCATGTTCCAAGAGCTAGAAGGCAACCTGATCAAAGCGATCGGGCAAATGCTGTTCAACAGCCTCACCAACCGTCGCCGTCGCGGCAGCACCGAGCTGGCCACCGCTGAATAGCTTCCAGGGCAATTGCAACCCTCAACAAAACCGCTGCTTCCCACCCGGAGGCGGCGGTTTTGCCTTGTCTGTCCACCCTCCCACCCCAAACCTGCTATCTTGCGGTGGACTGCAATAACGCTGGTGTACCCAATGGCGGACCCGTCCGAAGTCGAGCGGTGGCTCCAGGACCTACAAGACCCTGATGCAATGGTGCGGCAGGTAGCCACTGAGGCCCTCTGGCGGCACTGGTACACCCAAAAGGGAGCCTACGGTGCCCAACTGCTGGTGCGGAGCCAGACCCTGCTAGAGGCGGGGAAAGTGGCCGAGGCCGAGGACCTGCTGTCAGATGTGGTGCGGGATCAGCCCGACTTTGCCGAGGCCTGGAATCGGCGGGGGGTGCTCTACTTCCTCGAAAAAAA